>NZ_JBSGZJ010000376.1:0-7056 GCF_053610925.1 Streptomyces sp. NPDC054847
CCGGTCCCGTGTGTGCCGGCGCGCAGTTCCGGTCAGCGCTGGTAGAGGCCGACGACGGTGCCGCTGGCCAGTTGTGCCTTGTCGACGGCGCGGTGGACGTCGTCGGCGGTGGCGTTGTCGGGGAGTGTCACGGGCTCGGGCAGGGCGTAGAGGCGGAAGAAGTACCGGTGTGCCTCGTCGCCCACGGGTGGTTGCGGTCCGCCCCAGCCGGTTTCCCCGAAGCCGTTGGTCCGGGGCGTACCGCCTGGGGGTGTTTCGCCGGCTTCCACGGAACCGTCTGCCGCGTTGATGCCGGTGACGAGCCAGTGGACGAAGGTGCCGGAGGGGGCGTCGGGGTCCTCGCAGAGCAGGAGCAGCTCTGCCGTGCCGTCGGGCACGCCGGACCAGGTCAGCGGTGGGGAGATGTTGTCGCCGTCCCGTGCGTAGCGTCTCGGGACGAGTGCGTGGTCGTTGAATGCTGCTGTGTGCAGTTCGATCCCAGCCATGCCTCAGCGGTATCCCCCGACGGCGCCGTCCGCCAGCTCTGGGGCCCAGGTGGCGGAGATCCGTACGCTCGCCCGGGCGGCGGGGCCTGTCAGCGGTCGTCCGGAGGCGGCCCGTGCCGGAACCGGACCTGGTCGTACGGCGCTCCAGCCGGCAGTCCCGCTGAAATCCCGAATCGGGGGACGGAACGGCCCCGTGAAGGGACGGCCGTCGGGCACGCTCCCCTCCAGCGTGGTTGAGCGTCGCGGCTGGCGACCAACGCGGCTGAGCCTTCCGGCCGGTGAGCGAGTGGATGTCTGCTCGGCGGCCGACGGAGGTCGTCCCCGAGCGGATCCATAGGATCGCCGCATGGCACTGCGACCCGTTCTGGTGAACATAAAGGCTCTTGACTGCTCGGCGGTCGGCCGGTTCTGGGGGGAGGCGCTCGGCTGGCGCGTCATCGACGAGGAACCCGGCGCGACCGCCGTCAAACCCGTCGGTTTCGATTGGCTGGACCCGGTCACCGTCTGCGTCGACGTCATCGCCGTCCCGGAACCCAGAACCACGGCAAAAAACCGTGTGCACCTCGATCTCGCCACCACCTCCGTGGCCCATCAGGCGGAGTTGGTCGCGCGCCTCCGGTCTCTCGGTGCGAGGCCCGCCGACGTGGGCCAGGGCGACGTGCCGTGGAAGGTCCTCGCCGACCCGGAGGGCAACGAGTTCTGCGTGCTGGAGCCTCGGGAGATCTACCGGGACACCGGGCCGATCGCCCGGGTGGTGGTCGACTGCGCGGATCCGCGGGCCATGGCCCGGTTCTGGGGCGAGGCGATGGACTGGACCCTGCACGAGGTCACGGACGACCGTGCGGTGTGGCGCTCCGCCAAGGAGGTCGGCCCGTATCTCGAGTTCCTCCGCACGCCCGGCGGGCGGACCGGGCCGGACCGCGTCCATCTGGACCTGCTGCGGTACCCCGTCGACGATCAAGAGGCGGAGGTGGCCCGGCTGCACGCCCTCGGCGCCACCGACCTCGACGTCGGCCAGGGCGACGTCCCGTGGAGGTGCCTGGCCGATCCGGAGAGCCACGAGTTCTGCGTCCTCGCCCGAGCGTGACGCGGAGCCTTGACGGCAGGGGCGGATCATTGACCGAAACCCGATGTCCGTCCCTCCCTCGTTCGCGTTAGCGTGCGATTCGACTCGTGAACTGGGGGATTACATGGCGGCCACGCCCATCGTCGATCTGCGGGAATTCGGCCCGGACTTCGTCCGCGATCCTTATCCGGTCTACGCCCGGCTCCGGGCGGAGGCGCCCGTGCACCGGGTGCTCGATCCCGACGGCGAGGAGATCTGGCTCGTCCTCGGTCATGACACCGCTCGGGCCGCCTTCACGGATCCGCGGCTGAGCCGGGACTGGGTCAAGTCCGGGGACGTCAGCCAGATCATCAACACCGACCAGGACCAGCCTGCCCTCGCCCACATGCTGATGTCGGACCCGCCGGACCACACCCGGCTGCGGCGGCTGGTGACGAAGGGCTTCACCCCGCGCCGCATCGACGCGCTGGCGCCGCGCATCCAGCAGGTCACGGACGAGTTGCTCGACGCCATGCTGGCGGAACCGTCGCGGCGTGCGGATCTGATCGCTGCCTTCGCCTTCCCGTTGCCGATGACCGTCATCTGCGACCTGCTGGGTGTGCCTGAGCTCGACCGGGACGCCTTCCGGCGCTGGTCCAACGAGATGGTGGCGCGCACCAGCCCGGAGGCGGAGGCGCGGGCCTACGAGGAGATGCCCGCCTACCTGGCCGAGTTGATCGGCTCCAAGCGGGCACGTCCCGGCGACGACCTGCTCAGCGCGTTGATCCACGCGGCGGACGCCGACGGGGACCGGCTGTCGCCGCAGGAACTCATCGGCATGTCCGTCCTGCTGCTCATCGCCGGGCACGAGACGACGGTCAATCTGATCGGCAACGGCATGCGGGCGCTGTTCTCGCACCCCGAGCAACTGGCCGCGCTGCGGGCCGACTTCGGGCTCCTCGACGGAGCGATCGAGGAGATGCTCCGTTACGACGGTCCGGTGGAGACCTGTACGGACCGCCTCGCGCTGGAGGACGTCGAGATCGGAGGGGTGACCATTCCCGCCGGCTCCACCGTCCTGATCACCATGGCGGACGCCGACCGGGACCCCGAGCGGTTCAAGGACCCCGACCGGTTCGACATCCGCCGGGACGCCCGCGGCCACATCGCCTTCGGTCACGGTCTGCACTACTGCCTGGGCGCGCCGCTCGCGCGGCTCGAGGGCCGGATCGCGTTCCGCACACTGCTGGAACGCTGCCCGGACCTGGCGCAGGACGCGGACGAGGCGGATCTGCCGTGGATGCCGGGGCTGCTGATCAGGGGCGTGCGCAGGCTGCCCGTGCGGTGGTGACGGCGGGCAGGCCCGGGCCCGTCCGGTGGTGAGCGTCGGCGGGCGGGCCCCGTCAGCCGGTGCGGCGGATGCGGGCCAGGGCCAGCCCGCCGAGGACGATGCCGATCAGCCCCAGCAGCGCGGCCACCACGGCCCCGCCCAGCCCGTTGCCGGTGCCGAGTCCGCCTTCTGCGGTGGCCATGACCACTCCCCCGAGGGCCGTGCTGATCAGACCCGCTCCCAGGGCCACGACGGCCCTGCTCCGCCCGGTGCCGGCGCGGGTGCCGGAGCGACCCGCGGGGCGGGCCAGTGCCAGCCCGCCGACGACCACGCCCATCAGCCCCAGCAGCGCGGCCACGACGGCCCCGAGGCGTCCGGAGCTCATGGTGTAGGCGTCGGCGGCGACGGGGAGGGAGATGTGCGCGACCGCCGGTGCGGCAAGCACGGACCGAACTGACATGAGGTGCTCCTTCTGCTGTTACGGCTCGCTGTCCGCCGATCATGTCCGCCGGACCTGCCACCGGTCGTCCGGCGGACGCAGACACTTCGCGCTGCCGCCGATGCCGCAGTGGCCGCGGAGGTACTGCGCCCGCGGTACACGGCTGCTGGTCCTCGGGGCGGACCCGTAGGCCGGCCGCAGCGTCGGGGCCTACTCGGACCGCCCCGCCGGCACCCGTCGATGGCCACGGCGAGTCCGAGGCCGGTGGGGTGAACGTGCCGCAGGCGAGGTCACGCCCGCCGGCGAGGCGCGACGAGGTGTTCCCTGGCGACGTCGAACCGCTCCGCACAGCTGGGGCCTTGTGGCGGGCCGTAGAGGAGAACACTGTTCAGGCCTCGAACCACCTCTGGAGTGTCGCCCCCAAGCACGCTGCGCACGAGGGGGTGGGCGGAGGGAGACGTACGGGGAGCCGGCCGTCAGCGCGAACGGTCGGACACGTCGTCGTGCGGGCTCCGGTCATCGAGCAGGTGCTTCCTGCCCCAGGCGCCGAGAGGGCCGAGCGCCTCGTCGAGGGAGACGCCCAGCGGGGTGAGCGCGTAGGTGACGCGGCGTACCGCTCCCTGACGGTCCTCTTCACGGGCGACGATGCCGTCGGACTCCAACTCCCGCAGGTGGGTGGCGAGAACCTTCTCGCCGACGCCGGGGATGCCGCGCCGCAGCTCACCGAACCGGCAGGGGCCGGCTGCCGGCGCCCACAGGACGAGGACCTTCCACTTGCCGCCGACCACGTCGATCGCCGCGTCGATGCCGCACACGTACGCGTCGCGCCTGGTCATGCACTCACCAAAAGGTAACCACCCACTAAAAAGTGCGTACTTGATCAAGGTCTGTGCCCGTACGAGGCTGATGGACATGGACAACCACACCTCCTCCAAAACCCCTGTCACCCTCCTCGGCCTCGGCGACATGGGCACCGCCCTGGCCCGCGCCTGGCTCGCCGCAGGGCACCCGCTGACCGTCTGGAACCGCACTCCGGCCAAGGCCGGACGCCTGGCGGCCGAGGGCGCCCGGGTGGCGGCGACGCCGGCCGAGGCGCTGGCCTCGGCCACCGGTCCCGTCGTGCTCTGCCTCCTGGACGACGCCTCCGTGGGCGAGACCCTGGACGGCGTCGACCTGACCGGCAAGGACCTGATCGACCTGACCACCAACACGCCCGCCCGGTCCCGGTCGCGGGCGGCCTGGGCCGAGGAACGCGGGGCCCGGTTCCTGGACGGCGGGATCATGGCCGTTCCCCCGATGATCGGCCGGCCGGAGACCGGCGGCCATGTGTTCTACAGCGGTGATCGCGCGCTGTTCGAACGCCATCGGGAGGTGCTGGAGGTTCCCGCCGGCGCGAAGTACGTCGGCGAGGACGCCGGCCATGCGGCACTGCACGACATCGCCCTGCTCAGCGCGATGACCGGGATGTTCGCGGGCGTCACCCACGCCTTCGCCCTGGTGCGCCCCGAGAAGGACCTCGACCTGGCCGGTTTCGCCGCCCTGCTCACGGAATGGCTCGGCGCCATGACCGGCATGACGCACGAGATGGCCGCCCAACTGGAGAGCGGCGACTACACGGAGGGCGTCACCTCCAATCTCGCCATGATGTCGGCGGGGAACGACGCGCTCCTGGCCGCGGCCGAGGGCCAGTCGGTCGATCCCCGGCTCCTCACGCCCTACATGGAGCTGATGCGCAGGCGGGTGGACCAGGGCCACGGCGACGAGGGCCTGGCCGGGACCGTCGACCTGCTCAGGGGCGAGTGAGGCCCTGCGGCCACGTGAGCGCCGACGCGCGGCGGAACACCGTGCCGTCGGCCCTCACGTCCGCCGGGCCGTACCGGCGGACCCGGATCACCGGAGGGGGATGTCGTGGCCCTGGCCGCGCTCGTCCTCGGGGCGCGGCCCGAAGTAGCGGCGGTCGGACTCCTCGATGGCCACGTCGTTGATGCTCGCCTCACGGCGGCTCATGAGGCCGCGCTCGTCGAACTCCCACAGCTCGTTGCCGTAACTGCGGAACCACCGGCCCTCGGCGTCGTGCCATTCGTACTGGAAGCGGACGGCTATGCGGTTCTCGTGGAAGGACCACAGGCTCTTGCGCAATACGTAGTCCAGCTCACGCTCCCACTTGGCCGTGAGGAACTCCGCGATCTGCTGACGGCCGGTCAGGAAGACGTCCCGGTTCCGCCAGACGGAGTCCTCGGTGTAGGCGAGGGAGACCTTGTGCGGGTCACGGGTGTTCCAGGCGTCCTCGGCGGCCTGGACCTTGGCCAGAGCGCTGTCGAGGTCGAACGGCGGGAAAGGCGGGCGCTGTTGGGTCATGACACATGATCCTGTCATGACCCGGCCACGGGACTCCGACGGGCCGGGCTCCCTAGTCCTCCAGGGTGTCGACCCCTTGGTCCTTCTCGGAGCCCGTCGGGTCCACGTCCGCCCCGATCTGGCCCTTCACCCGCTTGCCGACGACCGCGGACGCGGCGAGCGCGCTGGCGGCGAAGGCACCCGCGAGGACCCACGGGCCGTCGAAGCGGTGGCGGGTCACGTGGTCGAGAGAGTAGCGGCCGGGGCCCATGACGCCGATGGCGGCGGCGGTGAAGCCGAGGAACGCCGGGTACTCGAAGCCTCCGGACTGGGCGAAGAACCCGGCCGGCGCGTGGACGGAGACGGCGCCCGCCATGTTGCCGGTCACCGCCGCGCCCGCGGCGGGAGTGGCGAGGCCGAGGGCGAGGAGCACGCCACCGCCCGCCTCCGCGATGCCCGCGGCCATCGCGCTCTGCTTGGGCGGGTGGAAGCCCATGGCCTCCATGCCCTTGGCGGTGCCTTCCAGGCCGCCGCCGCCGAACCAGCCGAACAGTTTCTGGGTGCCGTGGGCGACGAGGACGGCGCCGGTCCCGACGCGCAGGACGAGCAGGCCGAGGTCACGTCGGTTGAGGGTGGTCATCGGTACTCCCGGGGCGTGAGGATGGCGACGTCATCCACTCTCGCGCCGACGGGGGCCGGAGCCGCTGCGTTGCTGGACCGTCCGGGTGAGGCGCGGGTGGTGCCGGGTCAGCTCGCCGGGACGCCGGCGGCCGCCCACAGGTGGTGCATCGCGTACGAGCTCCACGGCCGCCAGCGCCCGGTGTCCGCGCCGGCGGGGACCGCCGGGTCGCCGGGCAGCAGGACGTCGGGGTCGCCCAGGGCGTGCATGCGGATCCGGGCGGCGGTCCGGGCGTCCATGCCGGGCAGTCGCAGCAGCCTGCGCTCCGTCTCCTCGCGGTCGGCGCCGGGGTCGAGCACGACGTCGCCTTCGTCGAGCGCCTCCGCCAGGGCGCGCAGCGCGGGGTGTCCGGTGCCGGTCAGGTCCCGGGCGCGGGGGAACAGGTGGGTGAGGCCACCGCTCGGTTCCGGGAGCGGCTCTCCGTGCGCGGTCACGAGTGTGCTCGCGGCCGGCGTTCCGACCACCGTGCGGATCGCCGTCTCATGGGGGTCCGCGGCACCGGGGATGCGCAGACCGGGGCGGGTCGCGACGTGGGGGGCGAGGGAGGGGTCGGCGCCGAGGCGCTCGGCGACGGCGCACGGGTCGGCGTCGAGATCGAGGAGGCGGCGCATCCGCTGGTTGGCGGTGGTCAGGTCGCGCAGGTCCGTCAGATGCAGCCGGCAGTCCAGCCAGTGACCGCCGCCGGGGCGTTCGCGGACCTCGGCGATCCCGGCGCCGCCGGGCAGCCGCAGCGTGCGGCGG
>NZ_JBSGZJ010000377.1:0-7040 GCF_053610925.1 Streptomyces sp. NPDC054847
CCCGGGGCCTTCGTGCTGCCTTCGTGCCGCCTTCGCGCTGCCGGGAGCGTGGGACGCCGGAGGGAAGCCGTTCGCTCGCGCGAGTGACATCGGCAGGACGTAGTCTGGAGACCCCCGGCCCGTACGACGTGTCGGGCGCATCGCGTTGTCCACCCCCTTGCTCCCTGGACGGAACCCCTTCATGAGCCTGCACGGTCTGCTGGACGCCGTCGTACGTGACCCGGCGCTCGCCGAAGCGGTCAAGGCGGCCGGCGACGGCCGCCGTACGCACGTGGACCTGGTGGGGCCGCCCGCGGCGCGGCCCTTCGCCGTGGCCGCCCTGGCCCGCGACGCCGGCCGCACCGTGCTGGCCGTCACCGCCACCGGCCGGGAGGCCGAGGACCTGGCCGCCGCGCTGCGGTCGCTGCTGCCGGGCGAGGGCGTCGTCGAGTACCCGGCGTGGGAGACGCTGCCGCACGAGCGGCTGTCGCCCCGCTCCGACACCGTCGGCCGCCGCCTTGCCGTGCTGCGCCGCCTCGCCCACCCGTCCTCCGACGACCCGGCGGCAGGGCCCGTCCAGGTCGTGGTCGCGCCCGTACGGTCCGTGCTCCAGCCGCAGGTCAAAGGGCTGGGCGACCTCGAGCCCGTGGCGCTGCGCACCGGGCAGCAGGCCGATCTGAACGAGGTCGTCGAAGGGCTCGCCGCGGCCGCCTACTCGCGGGTGGAACTGGTCGAGAAGCGCGGCGAGTTCGCCGTGCGCGGCGGGATCCTGGACGTCTTCCCGCCGACCGAGGAGCACCCCCTTCGGGTGGAGTTCTGGGGCGACGACGTCGAGGAGATCCGCTACTTCAAGGTCGCCGACCAGCGCTCCCTGGAGGTCGCGGAGCACGGACTGTGGGCCCCGCCCTGCCGCGAGCTGCTGCTGACCGCCGAGGTGCGGCAGCGGGCGGCCGCCCTCGCGGAGGCCCACCCAGAGCTGGGCGAACTGCTCGGCAAGATCGCCGAGGGCATCGCCGTGGAGGGCATGGAGTCCCTCGCGCCGGTCCTCGTCGACGACATGGAGCTGCTGCTGGACGTGCTGCCGCAGGGCTCGATGGCCGTGGTGTGCGACCCGGAGCGGGTGCGGACACGGGCGGCGGACCTGGTGGCGACGTCGCAGGAGTTCCTCCAGGCGTCATGGGCCGCCACGGCGGGCGGAGGCGAGGCCCCGATCGACGTCGGTGCGGCCTCGCTGTGGGGCATCGCGGACGTGCGGGACCGGGCGCGCGAGCTGGGGATGATGTGGTGGTCCGTGTCCCCGTTCGCGGCGGACGCCTCCGACCAGGAGGACGACACCGTCAAGCTCGGCATGCACGCCCCGGACACGTACCGCGGTGACACCGCCCGCGCGCTCGCCGACACCAAGGGCTGGCTCGCCGACGGCTGGCGCACCGTGTTCGTGACGGAGGCGCACGGCCCGGCCTCCCGCACGGTGGAGGTGCTGGGGAGCGAGGGCATCGCGGCACGGCTGGACGCCGACCTGGCCGAGATCACGCCGTCGGTCGTCCACGTCGCCTGCGGTTCCATCGACTACGGCTTCGTCGACCCGGGGCTCAAGCTCGCGGTCCTCACCGAGACCGACCTGACCGGCCAGAAGGCGGCCGGCAAGGACGGTCAGCGGATGCCGACCAGACGCCGCAAGACGATCGACCCGCTGACCCTCGAGGCCGGCGACTACATCGTCCACGAGCAGCACGGCGTGGGCCGCTACCTGGAGATGGTGCAGCGCACGGTCCAGGGCGCGACCCGCGAGTACCTGCTCGTCGAGTACGCCCCCGCCAAGCGCGGCCAGCCCGGTGACCGCCTCTACATCCCCACCGACCAGCTGGAGCAGGTCACCAAGTACGTCGGCGGTGAGGCCCCGACGCTGCACCGGCTCGGCGGCGCCGACTGGACGAAGACCAAGGCGCGTGCGAAGAAGGCGGTCAAGGAGATCGCCGCGGACCTGATCAAGCTGTACTCGGCGCGGATGGCCGCCCCCGGCCATGCCTTCGGCCCGGACACCCCGTGGCAGCGGGAGCTGGAGGACGCCTTCCCCTACGTGGAGACCCCCGACCAGCTCTCCACGATCGCCGAGGTCAAGGAGGACATGGAGAAGACGGTCCCGATGGACCGGCTGATCTGCGGCGACGTCGGCTACGGCAAGACGGAGATCGCGGTCCGTGCCGCCTTCAAGGCGGTCCAGGACGGCAAGCAGGTCGCCGTCCTCGTCCCCACGACACTCCTCGTCCAGCAGCACTTCGGGACCTTCTCCGAGCGGTACTCCCAGTTTCCCGTGGTCACCCGGGCGTTGTCGCGTTTCCAGTCGGACGCCGACGCGAAGGCGACCCTCGAAGGGCTGCGGGACGGCTCGGTCGACATCGTGATCGGCACACACCGCCTCTTCTCCTCCGAGACCAAGTTCAAGGACCTCGGTCTCGTCATCGTCGACGAGGAACAGCGCTTCGGTGTCGAGCACAAGGAGCAGCTGAAGAAGCTGCGGGCCGACGTGGACGTCCTGACCATGTCCGCCACCCCCATCCCCCGCACGCTGGAGATGGCGGTGACCGGCATCCGCGAGATGTCGACGATCACCACCCCGCCGGAGGAGCGGCACCCGGTGCTCACCTTCGTCGGCCCGTACGAGGAGAAGCAGATCGGCGCCGCCGTACGGCGTGAACTGCTGCGCGAGGGCCAGGTCTTCTACATCCACAACCGCGTCGAGTCGATCGACAGGGCCGCGGCCCGGCTGCGCGAGATCGTCCCCGAGGCGCGCATCGCCACCGCGCACGGCCAGATGTCGGAGTCGGCGCTGGAGCAGGTCGTCGTGGACTTCTGGGAGAAGAAGTTCGACGTGCTGGTCTCCACGACGATCGTCGAGTCCGGTATCGACATCGCCAACGCCAACACCCTCATCGTGGAGCGCGGCGACAACTTCGGCCTCTCGCAGCTGCATCAGCTGCGCGGCCGGGTCGGGCGGAGCCGGGAGCGGGGGTACGCCTACTTCCTCTACCCGCCGGAGAAGCCGCTCACGGAGACCGCGCACGAGCGTCTCGCCACGATCGCCCAGCACACCGAGATGGGCGCGGGCATGTACGTCGCGATGAAGGACCTCGAGATCCGCGGCGCCGGCAACCTGCTCGGCGGCGAACAGTCCGGCCACATCGCCGGCGTCGGCTTCGACCTGTACGTCCGCATGGTGGGCGAGGCGGTCGCCGACTACCGCGCCTCGCTGGAGGGCGGCGTGGAGGAGGAGCCCCCGCTCGAGGTCAAGATCGAGCTCCCCGTCGACGCGCACGTCCCGCACGACTACGCCCCCGGCGAGCGGCTGCGGCTCCAGGCGTACCGGGCGATCGCCTCCGCCAACTCGGAGGAGGACATCAAGGCGGTCCGCGAGGAGCTCACCGACCGCTACGGCAAGCTGCCGGAGCCCGTGGAGAACCTGCTGCTGGTCGCCGGTCTGCGGATGCTCGCCCGTGCGTGCGGCGTCGGCGAGATCGTGCTCCAGGGCTCCAACATCCGCTTCGCGCCGGTGGAGTTGCGCGAGTCCCAGGAACTGCGCCTCAAGCGGCTCCATCCGCGCACGGTCATCAAGCCGGCCGTCCACCAGATCCTGGTGCCGCGCCCGACGTCCGGCAAGATCGGCGGCAAGCCGGTGGTGGGCCGCGAACTGCTGGCGTGGACGGGCGAGTTCCTGACGACCATCCTCGGCTCGTAGCGGACGCGGACACCGGCCCCGGACACGGCACCGGTCCGCCCGGACACGGCACCGGCCGTGCCCGGGCGGGGCACGGCCGGCGCCGGTGAAGCGGGTCAGAACGCGTCGAGGTCCAGTGCCTGCGCCATCGCGCGGTATCCCGCGTCGCCCGGGTGCAGATGGTCGCCCGAGTCGTAGGCGGGGAGGATGCGGTCCGGGTCGGCGGGGTCGGCCAGCGCGCGGTCGAAGTCGACCACGGCGTCGTACGCGCCGGACGTCCGGATCCAGTGGTTGAACGCCTCGCGCTTGGCCTCGTTGACCGGGGTGTAGTACGAGGACCCCTTGGTCGGCGTCAGCGTCGCGCCGATCACCTTGATGCCCTTGGCGTGCGCCTGGCGGATCAGCGAGCGGTGCCCCTCGATCAGCCGGTCGACCGACACCTCGGGTGTCGGCCCGCCGGGGAAGCCCTCCCAGTCGCTGCCGCCGAAGTCGTTGATGCCCTCGAGGACGACGATCGTGCCGACGTTCGGCTCGCTCAGCGCGTCGAGCTTGAAACGGGTGACCCCCTTCTCACCGGCCCAGACCGTGTCGTTGGTGACCTGGTTGCCGCCGATGCCGTGGTTGAGGACGCCGCGGGGCTCGCCGGCGGCCGCGAAGCGCTCGGCCAGCTCGTCCGGGTAGCGGTTGTCGGCGTCGAGGCCGGAGCCGACGCCGTCGGTGATGGAGTCGCCGAAGGTGACGACGGCGTCCCTGCGGGCGGCGGTCCCGCCGCTCACCTCGACGCCGGAGAGGAAGTACCAGGAGTCGCTGGTCTCCTTGAACGCCGATCCGCTCCGGTCGTACCGGTGGTCCCCGTCCGCCCGGTAGCTGGTGGCGGAGGCGAACGAGTGGAAGGTGGCAGGTCCGGTCGGCTCCGCCAGGTAGAGCGTGACCGTCACCGACTCCAGGGGCGTGACCTTGAGCGGCACGCCGTCGCTGTGGACCGTGCCGCCGGCCGGGACCGTCACGGATCCGCCCTTGCCGAAGGTCAGCCTGCGGACCGAGCCGGGTTCGACGGAGGCGCCTTCGCCGGTGCGGGCGACCGTCGCGCCGGTGATCCGCAGCGGGGTCTTCCCGTACCGGTTCGACAGCTCGATGCGGGCCCTGGTGCCGCCGGTGCTCACCCGGACGACCTGCCTGACCGTGTGGTCCGAGAAGCCCTGCTCGGACCAGTTGGGAGCGAACGGCGCGGTCGGCGGCTGCGGAGAGGCCGCCCAACCGCCGTGCCAGGTACGGCTGCCGCTCTCCGCTGCCGCGGCGGCGCCGGTGCCGGCCCCTCCTTGCGTGCCGACGACCGGAAGAACGACGAGGGCCGTCGCGGCCAGCAGCGCGACGCCGGTGCGCCGTAAGGAGTTCGTCGGTGTCATACGTCCTGTCATGTGTCCCGCCCCTTTTCCCGTTCCGATGCGCAAGGTGATGAAAGCGCGCTCACGCAGGCGTCAAGCGGTGATCGACTCACGCTATTCCCAGGGCAGTTGCGCGGCGCGGAACGGGCCGCGGCCTCGGAGGCGGCGCTGGGCAACCGCTCCGCCGCCGAAACGGTGACACCCTGACTGTCGGCACGGCCCGGGCGCGGCAGTACCGTACGGACGGTGAACAGACACGGGGTGGTCGGGCGAGGGACGGCGGTGCTGCTCGCGGCGCTGCTGCTCACCGGTTGCGACGGTATCGGCATCGACGGGGGCGGCGCAGAGGGCGGCGGGGGCCCTTCACAGGCCGCACCGGCCGCCGGCGGCACAAGTCCGCTCGCCAACCCGCGCGGCACGGAGCCGGGTCTCGCCGCCCTCGTCACCGAGGAGGAGCGGACAGCCGCCCGCGAGCTGATCGGCGAGGTGACCACGAAGGGCCGCGGCCCGAAGACCGGTTACGACCGCGACGAGTACGGCTACGCCTGGATGGACACGGCCGACGGAGTCCCCCTGGCCAGGAACGGCTGCGACACGAGGAACGACCTCCTGGCCCGCGACGGGAAGGAACTGGCCTTCCGCGACGGCTCCGACTGCGTCGTCGTGGCGATGACCATCCACGATCCGTACACCGGCAGGACCATCGAGTGGCGCAAGCAGGACGCCGCCGAGGTGCAGATAGACCATGTCGTTCCGCTGTCGTACAGCTGGCAGATGGGCGCGGCCCGCTGGGACGAGGCCAAGCGGCGCCGACTGGCCAACGACCCGCTGAACCTGCTGCCAGTGGAGGGCCGCGCCAACAGTGCCAAGAGCGACTCGGGCCCGGCGTCGTGGCTGCCGCCCAGCAAGCCCGTCCGCTGCTCCTACGCGGTGCGCTTCGCGCAGGTCGCGGTCAAGTACGAGCTGCCGGTGACCGCTGCGGACAAGCGGATCATGCTCGCCCAGTGCGGAGGGTGAACCCGACGGCTCGGAGGAATTGCCCGGGCGGAACGTCGGAAGCCGTTTAACCACTGGGGTCCGGGCGCGGGCGTGGTTAGCCTGGCGCCATGGATCTTGAGATCACGACTCTGGCCGAGCGGCCGGAACTGCAGGGCCCCATGTGGCAGATGATCGACACCTGGGCGGAGTTCCTTGTCAACGACCCCGTCGGCTGGGCCTATATCGGGCGCATCGTGGGCGAACTCCCCGAGTACGTGCTGGTCGCGACGGACGCCGAAGGCAAGGTCGTCGGGCGGGCGTTCAGCGTGCCGGTGGCCATGGACGTGGACGGGCGCCGGGAACTGCCCGCGGGCGGCTGGGACCAGGTGATGCTCTGGGCCTTCTCGGACCTGCGGCACGGCCGGAAGCCGGACACGATGAGCGCCATCGAGATCACGGTCGCCAAGGAGAGCCAGGGCCGGGGCATATCGGGCCGGCTCCTCGCGGCGATGCGGGACAACGCACGCCGCCGGGGTTTCTCCGAGCTGATCGCGCCGGTGCGGCCGAGCGCCAAGAGCGCCGAGCCGTCGGCGCTGATGAGCGAGTACGCGTACCGCACACGCGAGGCGGACGGGCTGCCGCACGACCCGTGGCTGCGCGTCCACGTCCGGGCCGGCGGTGTCATCGAGAAGGTGGCCCCGACGTCGATGACGGTCACCGGATCGCTGGAGCAGTGGCGCAAGTGGACGGGGCTCCCGTTCGACACCACGGGCCGGGTCGAGGTCCCGGGCGCGCTGGTGCCCGTGCACTGCGAGACGGAACGGGGTTACGCGGTGTACGTCGAGCCGAACGTGTGGGTACGCCACCAGGTGTGAGAGCGGTGGCTGCGGGGACCGTCGGCCGGGCGGTCCCCGGGTGCCCCTGGGCGGGACGGCAGAAGCCGGGGCCGGCCCGACGTTCCGGCGGGCGGGGCCGGGGTCCTG
>NZ_JBSGZJ010000378.1:0-7040 GCF_053610925.1 Streptomyces sp. NPDC054847
CTCCAAGGCAGCAAGGTGCTCGCCGTCGACCTGACCGGGGACGCCGTGAAAGCGAAAAACGGCTCCATGGTCGCGTACGACGGCCAGATGGCCTTCAAGAAGATGTCCGGCGGCGGCCAGACCTGGCACCAGCCGGTCAACGAGATCCTCGGCCGCTACGGGCTGCGTCTGCACACCGCCTGACGCACCCGCACCACACCTGCGAACGCTCAAGGGAAGGCGCGGGCCACCACGGCGGTGGTCCGCGCCTCCCCGTTCCCGCTGCCGGGCACATCGACGTGCCCGGATCGCCACCCGCCGGCCGGCACGTCCGCCGATGCCCGGCCACCGCCCGGGTCAGAGCCGCAGGACCGTGGCGAGGTGCGCCGACAGCTCGGACAGGGACGGCGGAGTCCGCCGCAGCGACACATAGCCGTCCGGGCGGAGCAGCAGAGCGGTCGGGCCCCGCACGTCGTAGACGCGCCCGAACTCGCCCCGACTGTCCCGCCACCCCTGGGGAAACGTGCCGTCCGCACCGATGGGGGCCGCGACGTCGGGGTGGAGGACGAGAGTGGACCTTACCTGTCCGTGCGTCAGGCGGGCTGCCTCGTCCGCCAGGCCCGCACACGACTCCCAGTCGCTCCCGTCGTCCGCGTACAGCAACAGCGTGTGCGCGTCGCGGCCGCGGAGCACGTCGAACAGCCGAACCGGGAACGTGGCGATCGGTCCCACCAGACCACCGCAGTCGGGTGCGCGGTCGCCCGCGTCGGGACCGGCGTGGCCGCTGCCGCGGGAGGCGACGACCGGGCTGTCCGGGTAACCCACGAGCAGTTGGGCCTCGCGCAGCATGAGCATCTGCGGCTCCTCGGGATCCGCCTGGACGCCGCCCGCGGTCGCATGGCGCACGGTGCGCCCCACCACCTCCTCGCCCACCGGGCGCCGCTCGGCGTCGTAACTGTCGAGCAGGCGCGGGTGCGCGGTCCCGGCAACGGCGAGCGCGAGCTTCCACGCCAGGTTGTAGGCGTCCTGGATACCCGTGTTCATGCCCTGGGCGCCGGTCGGCGGATGGATGTGCGCGGCGTCGCCCGCGACGAAGACCCTGCCCCGCGAGTAGCGGTCCACCAGCCGGTGGCTGATGCGGAACACCGACGACCAGCGCAGCGCCGACGCCGTGGTGGGCTCCGGAGCCAGCCGGTCGAGGACGGCCTGCACATGCTCCAGCCCCGGGGCTCTGCCGCCCTGAAGTCCGTGCGCCGCGCTGTCAGCGTCCCGCTGCTGCACGGCGGACAGCTCCGGCGGCACCAGCATCGACATCCGGTAACGGCGGTGTCCGGGCAGCGGGATGCACACCAGCAGGTCGTCGGCGGCGCCGTCGCCGACATGCGTGGCCCGCACGCTGTAGCCCGGCGGCAGGCCCCAGTCCACCTCGACGTCCGCGAGCATGTACTCCTCCGGGAAGGCGCCTCCCTCGAAGGCGAGGCCCAGCGACTTGCGGACGACGCTGTGTGCGCCGTCGCAACCCACGAGGTATCGGGACCTGATCTCCTCCGTGCGTCCGGACGGTGTGGTGACCGTGCTCCACACCCCGTCCTCGTCCTGGGCGAACGACACCAGCTCCGTCTCCCGTTCGACCCGGGTGCCCAGGCGGGCGAGGTGCTCCTCGATGATCCGCTCGGTCTCGTACTGCGGCAGGGCGGCGAAGCCGTACGGGACGTCCGGCGGCAGTTTGAGCTCGATCCGCACGCGTTCCACGCCGTTGACGTACGCCAGCTGGCCGCGCATGGGAGCGGCGGCGGCCAGGGCGTCGCGCGCGATCCCCATCCGGTCCCAGATCTCCAGCGTCCTGGGCTGGATGCCCACGGCCTTCGCGTAGGGCAGCCGGGCCGGCAGCCGGTCGATGACACGGCAGGTGACACCGCGTCCGCGCAGTTCGGCCGCCGCCGTGAGTCCGACGGGGCCCGCGCCCACCACCAGCACATCGGTCCGCTCCATCCGGCATCTCCTGTCGGGAGCCCCGGCGCGCGGGGCGATCGACCCCGTTTCTCATGGTCGCCCCGTGAACGGGGCTGCGTCGACTCGGGTGTCGTGGCCTGCGGCCCGGCGTGGCCTTCACCGAGGGCGCTGTGCCCCGCGCCGCCGTGCTGTGCGCGTAGGCGGGCGAGGGCGGCCCGCCCGCCGGACCACCGCATTGTCAGTGGTGGCTGCGACGCTGGGCAGCATGGACGAGCAGATCATGCGCGGACGCGTCTACGGAGCCGATCACGACGATCCCGACCCCGGCCCGCGGCCAGGACACGATTACGTCGAGCTGGTAGGCGGACCGCTCGACGGGCTGCTGCTGGACGTCACCGGGTGGACGCCCCGGCAACTGCACGAAGGGGCCGCGCTGGCCACCGAACTCGGCCGTTACGGAGCCGGCGGCCGCTCACTGTACGGACCGAGGAACGGCACCCCCAGGCTTTTCGACTGGGAGGAGGACACGCCCTGAGCCCCAGGACCGTGCCTTTCCCGCCCCTGCTCTGTAGGCCCGCGCCGATCGTCACGGTGTCCGAGGTGCGAGGAGGCGTCGCAGCGCCGTCGGCGTACGGCCCAGGTACTGGCGCACGGTCCTGCACAGGTGTGCCTGGTCGGCGAAGCCGAGATCGGCGGCGAGGGCGCCAAGGTTGCTCTCTCCCGCCTCCAAGCGGTCCAGGGCCCGGCCGACGCGGACGCGATTGCGATAGCGGGTCACCGACACCCCCAGTTCTCGGGTGAAGGACCGGCTCAAGCGGTACGGCGAGACCCCGAGCAGCTCTGCGAGCGGAAGCAGTGCTTCGGAGGCCGGGTGGCCATCGCTGATCGCCTGGCGGGCCGCCGCGACGAGAGCCGCTTCCGTCCCGGGCGCTTGCGACGCGCCAAGCCGTAGAGGTCCGGAGACGACCTGGCCGATGGCGGTGGCGAGCAGGCCGAGAACCTCTTCCGTCAGCGCGTATCCGATGTCGCCCGTCCGTGCGGCCGCCAGGAGCCGGCGATGGGCGAGATCGAGGCGCGCGTCGACGTACACGCTCTGCGTGGCCGGGCGGGCGGCATCGCCGGCCATCTCTCGCCAGAGCGCCGGCGTCAGGCCGATCGATGTGCAGTCGTCGCCTCCGGCGGGGTGTGCGAAGCGCTCTTCCTCGCCCGGCACGCCCATGTAGGCCATCGTCGGGTCGAGGTCGGCGAGGGCGCCGTCGGCACGTCTGCGGAACCGGCCACGGCGCACGAGCACCACCCGGTAGTCGTCGCGTACCTCCGCCTCGGACCAGCGCGAATGGTCCTCCCGGCACGCCACAGCGGTGACGCTGAAGTCGGGCCGGACAGCGAGAGCGGTGGCTGACAGCACCCTTCAACGCTACGCCCGGGGTCCGACAGTCACCCGCGCAAGGATGTTCAAGACCGGAGCGTCTGAGGCGAGCAAGCTGGTCGACGTGACGCACCGGCGATGCCCCGCCGAGTTGTCACCGCGCTGGAGACCGCCGCCACGGGGCTGCTGGTGCTCACCGATCCGGCCCGACCCACGCACAGGAGAGACGACATGGCTCACGTTCACAAGGAATTCTTGGTCGACAGCACCCCCGACGACGTCTGGGCGGCAGTCCGCGACGTCGGCGCGGTCCACCGGCGCCTGGCACGGGGCTTCGTCACGGACACGCGCATGGAGGCGGACACCAGAGTCGTGACCTTCGCCAACGGCGTCGTGGTGCGCGAACTCCTCGTCGACATCGACGACGAAGCGCGCCGGGTGGCCTATGCGGTGGTTGGCGGGGCACTGGCCCCGAAGCACCACCACGCGTCGATGCAAATCTTCGCCGACGGCAAGGAACGCAGTCGGTTCGTCTGGATCACCGATGTGACGCCGGACGACCTCGCAGGCCCCATCACCGAGATGGTCGACCAGGGAGCACGCGTGATCAAGCAGACGCTGGAGACGGCGCCCACGCAGGACGACTGACCGAGCGGCCTGGAAGTGCGGCGCGGCAACGGCAGGGCGGCCCCCGGCCGGGCGGGCCGCGCACCCGCATAGGATCGAGCGCGTGTGCGCACACGTCATGGTCGCGGAAGACGACGAGAAACAGGCCGAGTTGGTCCGCCGTTACCTGGAACGGGAGGGCCACACCGTCACGGTCGTACGCGACGGCCGCGCCGCCATCGAATCGGTCCGCCACCGCGCACCCGACCTGCTCGTCCTCGATGTGATGATGCCGCGGGCCGACGGCTTGGACGTCCTGCGCGTGCTGCGGGCCGAGGCCCGAGAGCTGCCGGTGCTCATGCTGACCGCCCGCTCCACCGAGGACGATCTCCTGCTCGGCCTGGACCTGGGCGCCGACGACTACATGACCAAGCCGTACAGCCCGCGTGAGCTGATGGCCAGGGTCCGCACCCTGCTGCGCCGTCCGCGGCTCGCCGCCGCGGGCGACGCGGCAGCCCCCTCCGCCCTGTCGGTGGGCACCCTCGTCGTGGACCCGGACCGGCACGAGGTGAGCGTCGACGGCACCCCGGTCGACTGCACACCCGGCGAGTTCCGCATCCTCCACGCGATGGCGACCGAACCCGACCGGGTGTTCACCCGCCAGCGACTGCTCGCGCAACTGCACGGCTTCGACCGCTACATCAGCGCCCGCACCGTCGACATGCACATCAGCAACCTGCGCAAGAAGATCGAGGCCGCACCGCACCGGCCCGCCCGGCTGCTCACGGTCTTCGGCGTCGGCTACAAACTGACCGACCCGAGCGCCTCCCGTGTCCCGTCCTAGGCCCCGCCTGTCCCGACCCGGGCCTGCCGGGTCCCGCGGCCCTGTGCGGGGCGAGCGGCTGCCGATCCGCAGAAGCCTGCTCGGCCGGCTGCTCGCCGTCTCCGCCCTCGTCGCCGTCTGCTCGGTCGGAGCGACCGCGTGGATCGCCGTACAGACCACCTCCGGCGCCATCAAGCAGGAGCAGGGCCAGAACCTCGCCGACGACGCCCGGATCTACCACACCCTCCTCGGCTACGCGGCGACCCACCCCCGGTGGGACGGAGTCGAGGCGACCGTACGCGACCTGGCACGCCGGACCGGCAGGCGCGTGGCGCTGACCACCGAGGAACGGGAGCCGATCACGGACTCCGCCACGGGGGCCTCGCCGCCGCGGCTGCCGCCCCGCGCCTCCGCGATCGTGGACCCGCTCTCCTCGGACACCGCCCTGGCTCCCGTGTCCGGCGACGGTTCCGAGGCCGGCGCCGACCGCATCGACCCGCGCGCCGTCGGCCCCTTCCGGCTGCCGGAACACGAACGCGTCGTGCTGCGGAAGATCGCGGAACGGACGGCCGACTGCCTGCGCGGGTACGGCATCGGCTCGGACGTCGTCGCCGGCCCCAGCGGGCGTCCGCGCATCGAGGTCCTGGGCGACGACTTCGAACGCGTCCAGTCCACCACCGCCTGCGTCGCCCGGGAACTGGACGAACCCACCGCGACCGAGGCCAAGGCACTGGCCGCGCTCAACAAGCTCACCGACGCGTGCCTGAGCCGCCAGGGCCGGGAACCCGTCAAGCTGACCCTGGGCCTGTCTTGGCGCAGCCCGAGGGCCGCGGCGCTACCGGGTGCGGACAGGTCCGCCCGTGTCACCGAGGACGCCGTGCCCGCGCCCGCCCCGACCGTGGCCCCCGCCCCGGCGGAGGTCCCGGCGCCCGCGGGGCCCGCCGGCGACGCCGACGACCGCGCTGTGGCGTCCTGCGTCACCACCGCACGCAGCGAACAGCTCAGCGCGTATGTCGCCTCGCCCGCCCTGCTGTTCATCGGGGACCCCGACTCCACCACCGTCCCCGGTTTCGACCTGTCACCCGCGAACACCGCCCGGATCGCCGGCGCCGCGGCGCTCGTCCTGGCCCTCACCGTCGGGGCGTCCGTGCTGGCCGCCGCCCGGGTCGTACGCCCGCTCCTCGCGCTCACCGGCGCGGCGCAGCGCATGAAGGACGGCGGATACTCCGACGCGGCCCCCGTCCCGGTACCGGCCGGCGCCGTCAACGAGGTCGGGCGGCTGGCCGCCGCCTTCAACGACATGTCGGCGCACCGCGCCCGCATGGAAGGACAGCGCAAGGCGCTGGTCAGCGATGTCGCCCATGAACTGCGCACCCCGCTCAGCAACATCCGCGGCTGGCTGGAGGGAGCACAGGACGGCGTCGCCGACGTCGACGGCGCCTTCGTGTCGTCCCTGCTGGAAGAAGCGGTGCAGCTCCAGCACATCATCGACGACCTCCAGGACCTGGCGGAAGCGGACGCCGGCGCGTTGCGCCTGCACCCCGAGCCGGTGCGGATCCACGACCTGCTCGGCCAGGTCGCGGCAGCACACCAGGGCCTGGCCGAGACGGCGGGCGTCACGCTGACGGTGGTCCCGGCCCCGGCCGGCCTGCCGGGGGAGTTGACCGCGGACCCGGTCAGGCTGCGCCAGGCGGTCGGCAATCTCCTCTCCAACGCCGTACGCCACACCCCGCCCGGCGGCAGCGTCACCCTGCGCGCCCACGAGGACGCGGGAACGGTGGTGATCGATGTGAGCGACACGGGCGAAGGGCTGTCGCCCGAGGACCTTCCTCACGTCTTCGACCGGTTCTGGCGCGCGGAGAAGTCGCGCAGCCGACGGACCGGCGGCAGCGGACTCGGGCTCGCGATCGTACGGAAACTCACCGAGGCGCACGGCGGCACGGTGGATGCGGTGAGTACCGAGGGGAAGGGTTCCGTCTTCACCCTGCGGATTCCGGCCGGCGGGCCGGCGGACAGCGGCCGTGAAGCCTGATGCGATGACGACAGCGTTCTGACAGGTTCCTCACAACTCCACGCCAGCATGGCGGGTGCCATCAAGGCACAACCAGTTGGAACGGAGCCACCCCACATGTCCCACCGTCTGTCCCTGCGAGCCCTCGCTGTCGCCACGGTCGCGGCCGGCGCGCTCGCCGTGCCGTCGACCGCCGCCTTCGCCGACACCAGCCCCGCCCCCGCCCCGACGGTCGAGCCCCGCGAGGCTGCCCGGAAGACCCCCGCCCCCGCCGAGCCGAGCGTGACGAAGGACAAGGA
>NZ_JBSGZJ010000379.1:0-6870 GCF_053610925.1 Streptomyces sp. NPDC054847
GGCCGGTGCCTCGCGGGACTCACGAGGCACCGGCCGGGTCTGTGGTGGGCCGGACGGTCAGGCGCATGACCGGCGGGACGGGCGAGGTGGGACACCTCGGCCCGCCCGGCCCGGCAGCGCGTCAGCGGCGGTGGTCACGCCCCCAGGACTCGGTGTCGACGGTGTGGCCGCGGTGGTCGAGCAGCGTCGCCTTGTCGGAGCGCTCGTCCCAGACCGAGTGGCGGCGGTCCTGGTAGAGGTCGGTGCGGGTGTCGCGTCCGGAACCGGTGTGGACACGGACGGTCGAGCGGCCGGCGAGACGGTAGTCGTCGAAGCGGTACCGGTTGCCGTCGCGGTCGCGCAGGGTCCAGCCGTCGAGGTTGACCGGACGGCGGCTGTTGTTGGTGAGCTCGACCCATTCGGCGTTCAGCGCCCGGTTGGAGCGGTGGTCGCGGCCGCGGTCGCCGGTCTGCACGGCGCTGATCTCGACCCGCGCTTCCTCGCGGTGCCGACGGTCCCCGTCGTGGGCGGAGGCCGGCAGCGCGACGGCCGAGACGACGGCACCGGCGGCGAGAACGGTCGCCGCGATGCGACGGGAGGTTGAAGCAGCAGACATAGGTGATGTCTCCTCGAAACTGTGCGCCACCCGCTGTGACAGCGGTGGTGGCGGTGCGGTCACCGGCCCCTGACGAGCCCGGCGGACCCGACTCTGCGGCCGCGGCGGGCACGACGGCCCGACGACGCCACCGAGTTACCGTTTACGGACATTTCCGTAACTGTCGGATGTATGGATCACGCGTAGCAGGCGGCCGTGCCCCTGACATTCACTGACTCCTACATCGACCGCCCGCGAGCAGCGGCAACTTCACGCCCACCCCCGCACACGACCGGCCGCGCCACCCCGCGCACCACCCTGGACATCGACTCCCGTGCCGGTAACAGCAGTTCTGCACGTTTCTTCGCACAGGGGGCCCGGGATCGCACATACGCGCCGGGCGCCCGGCGCTCCGCCACGAGCGCAAGGGGCCACAGCGCGCGTACAGGGGCGTGACACGTACCCGTACCCGACCGGCAGAAGTGGTACCGAGGCGCTCGCGACGCAAGACGATCAGACATGTGAGCAAGACGGTCGGCCATACAGCGGCTCATTCGATCTCCCTACGGTGAAGTCAACACACCGAATCCACAGGGAGATCCTGATGCGCGCTGTCATACAGAAGTCCTTCGGCGGCCCCGAGGTACTCGAGGTCGTCGAGACCGGACGTCCCCGCCCGCTGTCCGGGGAGGTGCTCGTCCGGGTGCGCGCCGCCGCGGTCAATCCGGTCGACGCCGCCGTCAGGTCGGGGCCTACCCGCTGCTCGGCGAGCCGCCGTTCGGTGTCGGTTGGGACGTGTCCGGTGTCGTCGAAGAGGCGGGCCCCGGCGCCCGGTTCGCGGTGGGTGACGAGGTGTACGGGATGCCGTTCTTCCCCCGCGCGGCGAACGCGTACGCCGAGTACGTCGTCGCCCCCTCGCGTCAGCTCGCCCGCAAGCCCGCCCCGCTGAGCCATGTGGAGGCCGCGGCCCTGCCCCTCGCCGCGCTCACCGCCTGGCAGGGACTGGTGGACGCGGCGGCCCTGAAGGCCGGTGACCGGGTCCTGATCCACCGCGCGGCCGGTGGCGTCGGACATCTCGCCGTGCAGATCGCCAAGGCACGGGGCGCGCACGTGACCGCCCTCGCGAGCGCGGCGAGGCACGCGTTCGTGCGCGGCCTGGGCGCCGACGAGGTGATCGATTATCGGACGACCGACTTCACCGAGGCTGTGCGGGACGCGGACGTCGTCCTCGACTCCACCGCCCAAGGCGCGCGTTCGCTCCAGGTGCTGCGTCCCGGAGGCATGCTGGTGACCATCCTCGAGCACGGTGACGCCGAACTCGCCGCCGCGGTCGAGGCGGCCGGCCGGCGCTTCGCCGGGGTGTCGGTGGAACCGGACCGCGCGGCGCTGGAGGCGATCGCCGCGTTGGTGGACGAGGGCCGGCTCCGTCCCCACGTCGAGGAGACCTTCCCCCTGGCCGAGGCGGGCAAGGCGCACGAGCTGATCGAATCGGGGCAGGTGCAGGGCAAGGTCGTGCTGACGGTCTGACACGGATACCGGCCGCCCTCGACCTCGGGGGCGGCCCGTATCGTTCCCGGCGGAGAAGGGAGCGGCGATGGACATCCTCACCGAGGCGCTGGCCTCCATGCGCACCGGCAGCCCCTCGTCCGTCCGTACCGACGGCCGGGCGCCCTGGGGGCTGCGGCTGCCGCCGGTCGCGGGAGCGGGATTCCACGTGGTGCTCCACGGCAGTTGCTGGTTCGTCCCGCTGGACGAGACACCGCCGGTCCCGCTCGGCCCCGGTGACGTGATCTTCGTACGTGACGGCCGCGGGCACGTCCTCGCCGACCATCCCTCCACGCCGGCCGAGGAGGCACTGCCCGAGCAGCACAGCGACGGATCGCCCATCGGGTCCGTCTCCCTGGGCGGCGACGGCCCGCGCGCCAGCCTGCTGTGCGGCAACTACCACCTGGACCAGGGACGTCCGCATCCGCTCGTCAGCCGGCTGCCGGCGATCTTCCACCTGCCCACCCGGCACGGCCGCCATCCGGAGCTCAGCGCGGCCGTGCAGCTCCTGGGGGCCGAGCTGGACAATCCGCGCATCGGATCCGACGGCATCGTGCCCTCGCTGATCGACTCGCTGCTCCTGTACATCCTGCGCGCCTGGCTGGACGACCAGCCGGCGGACACCGCTCAGGGCTGGGCCGCGGCCCTGCGTGACACCGCTGTCGCCCCCGCGCTGACCGCGATCCACCAGGCACCCGGCACGCAGTGGACGGTCGAGTCCCTGGCCGCCCGGTCGGGTCTGTCCCGGGCGGCCTTCGCCCGCCGCTTCAACGTGCTGGTCGGGGAGCCGCCGATGGCCTACCTGACCCGCTGGCGCATGACGACCGCCGCGCGGTTGCTGCGCGAGTCCGACATCCCGCTGACGGCGGTCGCGGCACGGACCGGCTACGGATCGGAGTTCGCCTTCGCCAAGGCCTTCAAGCGGGAGTTCGGGCTCGCGCCCGGCGGGTACCGGCGCCAGGCCCGCGCCGCGTGAGACCCGCGCCGCGTGAGACCCGCCGCTACCCACCCGGGTGCCGGCGGCGGGCATTGCTTCCCTCAGGAGCGGTTCAGAGCCTCCGGGCGGCGGGGCGTCACGAGATCTGGGCGCTCTGCAGCCGCGCGTAGGCTCCGCCGCGTGCCAGGAGTTCGCCGTGGGTGCCCGCCTCCTTGACGCGGCCGTGCTCCAGGACCACGATCCGGTCGGCGTTCTTGATGGTCGACAGCCGGTGGGCGACGATGAACACCGTACGGCCCGAGACGAGCCGGGCCAGGGCCTGCTGGATCAGCGCCTCCGAGCGGGCGTCGAGCGCCGACGTCGCCTCGTCCAGGACGAGCACGCGGGGGTCGCGTATCAGCGCCCGGGCGATGGCCAGCCGCTGGCGCTGGCCGCCGGACAGGCGGGCCCCGCGCTCACCGACCACGGTGTCGAGGCCGTGGGGCAGACGGTCGACGAACTCGGCCGCGTTGGCGTCGGTGAGTGCCCGGCGGATGGCCGGCTCGTCCACGTCCGGCAGCCCGTAGGCGACGTTGTCACGGATGCTGCCCTCGAAGAGGATGGACTCCTGCGGGACGACGGAGAGGAACCGCCGGTAGCTGCGCAGATCCAGTTCCGCGAGGTCCCGGCCGTCGAGCAGGATCCGGCCACGGGTCGCGCGGTGGAACCCGAGCACGAGACTGAGCACGGTGGACTTGCCGGCGCCCGAACCTCCGACGAGTGCGACGGTCTGACCGGCCGGAACGGTGAGGTCGACGCGGTCGAGAGCCGGGCGGTCCCCTGTGTCGTAGGTGAGGCTCACGCTCTCGAAGCGGAACTCCCCCGCCACGGCGGCGACATGCTCCTTGCCGTCGTTCTCCTCCAGGTCGGGAGCCTGGAGGACCTCGCCGACGGACCGTACGGACTCGAGCGCCTTGCCGATGACCGGTGCCAGGGTCAGCAGGGTGGTGACGGAGCCGGTGAGGCTGGAGAAGTAGGCACTGAGCATGACCACGGCGCCCGGTGTGATGTCGAGCCATCCGTAGTAGGCGACGAGCGCGGCGCCGGCCAGGCAGCCCATGCCGAGGGCGTTGAGGACCATCCAGGACAGTGACCCGAAGCGGCCGTTGAGCAGATCCAGGCGTGATCCTTCGCGCAGCACCGTGTCGAGGTCGTGGTCGACCCGGCGCAGGGCCGTGCGTTCCAGGCCGTGGGCGCGGGTGATGGGGATGAGCGTGGTCATCTCGCTGACGCTGGACGACAGTCGTTCCACGGAGCGGCGGAAGGAGGCGTTGCGGTCGCGCAGCCGGGACCGCAGGGTCACCACGATGAGGGCGGAGGCCGGGACGAGGACGACGAACACGGGCAGGAAGGCGGGCGTGACGACGGCGATGACGGCCAGCCCGCCGGTGAGCGTGGCCGCGGCGGTCAGGCCGTTGTCCGCCGTCTGCTGGACGCCGGTCTCCAGGGTCTCCACGTCGCGGATCACCTTGGCGTGCAGGACGGATGAGCTGGTGCGGGTGTGGAAGCCGATGGAGAGCTGCTGCATGCGCTGCACCAGGGCCGACCGCAGATCGCGGCCGACGCGGCGGACGGAGCCGTGCATCCAGTGCACGTAGAGCAGATGCAGCGGCAGGTTGAGTGCGAGGACGACGAGCATGACGGCGCAGTTCCACCACAGCTCGGATACGGGGCGCTGCTCGACGACGACGTCGATGATGTTCGCCGTGACCGGCGGCAGCAGCCACACGGGAGCGTGCTTGCCGAAGAACACGACGACCGCGCCTGCCATGCGCGCGCGTTCGGGCCGGAAGAGATAGCGCAGGGTGCGGACGGGATGCTCACCGCGGTACCGGTGGTCGAGCGGACTCTCCGGCGTCGCCATCGGCGGACTCCCCTTTCGTGGCGGTACACGTCTTTTCCGGCCGAACTCGTCACCGTGCATCCGGGCGTGCCGCGGCGCGGGTGCGCCGCGGCTCTGCGCGAACGGTGGTGCCGCTACTTGGTCGCGCCCTGGGCGAAACCGTTGTAGATGTACCGCTGGAGGAACAGGAAGATGGCCAGCGTCGGCAGGATCACCAGGATCGCGCCGGCCGAGATGTTCTCCCAGTGGGCACCGAAGGGCCCCTTGAAGCGGAACAGGGCGGTGGAGATCGTGCCCAGTTCCTGGGACGGCATGTAGAGGAAGGGGATGTAGAAGTCGTTGTAGACGGTGATCCCCTTGATGATCACCACGGTGGCGATCGCCGGTTTGAGCAGCGGCAGGATGATCTTGCGGTAGACGGTGAAGGAGTTCGCGCCGTCCAGCCGGGCGGCTTCGTCGAGGGAGACGGGGATGCCCCGGACGAATTGCAGGAAGATGTAGATCGAGACGATGTCCGTGCCCATGTAGAGCAGGATCGGGGCCCACCGGCTGTCGAACAGGCCGAAGCTGTTTACCACTTGGAAGGTGGCGACCTGAGTGGTGACGCCCGGCACCAGCGTGGCGATCAGGAACAGCGCCATCACGAGTTTCTTCGTCCGGAAGTGGAAGCGGTCGATGGCGTACGCGGTCATGGAGCCGATGATGACCGTGCCGGTGATCGAGAAGAGCAGGATGAACGCGGTGTTGCCGAACGCGGTCAGCATCTTCCCGTCGGAGAACGCGGTCGCGTAGTTGTCGAAGTTGATCCAGTCCCCCGGCAGGGAGAGCGCACCGCCGTCGGCCACCTCGCCGGACGTCTTGAGAGAGGTCAGGAAGACGACGACGAGGGGCAGCAGGACCACCAGCGAGGCGGCGACCAGCGACAGGTACACCAGTGCGGGGCCGATCCGGCCGGCTCGCGGGGTGCGACGGGCCGTGTCCGTCCGCCGGGGCAGGGGCTCCCGCGGCGGCAGGTTCGTCTGCGGGGCCGTGGTCATACGAGGTCCACCTTGTCGTCGGGTACGAGACGGCGCTGTATCCAGGTGATCAGCAGGATGATCAGGAGCAGTACGACGGCGGCCGCGGAGGCCAGCCCCGTCTTGTTGAACTGGAAGGCGAGCTTGACCGTCTGGATGACGAAGGTCGAGGTGCCGGTCGCGCCGCCGGTCATGATGTAGGGGATCTCGAAGACCGAGAGGGATCCGGAGACCGCCAGGATGATGCTCAGGCTCAGCACGGGCTTGATGCTCGGGGCGATGATGTGCCGGAACTGCTGCCCTCTGCTCGCGCCGTCCAGTTGGGCGGCCTCGTAGAGCTCCCCGGGGATGGACTGGATCGCCCCGAGGAACAGGACGAAGTTCAGGCCGGTGAAACGCCAGACGGACACGCCGGCCAGTGAGGTGTTGGCGGAGGTCGGGTCGCCGAGCCAGGCATGGTCGGTGCCGGCGCCGAACCAGGAGAGGACCGAGTCCAGGGTGCCGCCGTCCTGGAAGAAGTAGAGGAAGACGAAGCCGATGGCCACGCCGTTGATCAGGTAGGGGAAGAAGAGGATCCCCTTGAACAGGTTGCGGAAGCGGATGTCGAAGCTGAGGACCGTCGCGAAGTACAGCGCGACGACGATCTGCACGACGGATGCGGCGAGGTAGTAGAAGCTGACGAAGAACACCCGGAACAGCTCGGGCCGGGTGAAGATCTGGATGTAGTTGTCGGCCCCGGTGAAGTTGCGGTCGGGGCTGATGCCGTCCCAGTCGGTGAAGCTGTAATAGATCATGTTCCCTACGGGGACATAGGTGAACGTGATCAGCAGAACCAGGGGCACGGCCAGGAACATCCACGGGGTGATCCGGCGGAGCGTCCGCCCCCGTCCCCGGCGGTTCGGCGTGCCGTGAGGGG
>NZ_JBSGZJ010000380.1:0-6842 GCF_053610925.1 Streptomyces sp. NPDC054847
CGTCGGGTCTGTGGCGTCGCCGCGTGCCGGGCCTCGGCGTTCAGCCGGAGCGGGCGCGGCGCGTGCTCGAACGATTGGCCTTCTGGACCGCCTCGAGCAGCTCGGACTTCGTCATGTGGGAGCGGCCGCCGATGTCGAGCCGCTTGGCGAGGTCGTAAAGGTGCTGCTTCGTGGCCTGCTCGTCGACGCCTTCGGCGCTGGGGGCCGGCTGCTGCCTGGGCGTGGCGGCCCGCGGGTCGGAGGGGCCCTTGCGCCCCTTCTCCTTGCGTTCCCAGTGGTCGGCGACCTTCTCGTACTTGTGCTTCAGGGCGCTGAACGCGACACGGTGCGCCCGCTCCCCTTCGCCGTACTGCTCGACCGCTGAATCATGCGCCTTGATCCAGGTGCGCTGAGCGTCCTTGGGAGAGCGTTCCAGCGTGGACGGAAGCTCTTCGCGTCCTGGCATGGCCATCACCTCCTGCGTGCCGTGTACGACGCGTTCCCAGCTCTCACGGGTCGAAACGGCGCGCCCGCCGGCGCCGCAGGGCCACCACGTGCCCGATCGGAGCAAGTACGCGCCGCCGGAAGCGACTTCAGCGCAGGCAGGGAGCCGGCCTCCGACTCCCTGCCTGCGGACGTGGTGTCAGTGGAGCTCGCCGTCGAGCCACTGGAGAACCTCGGGCGTCACGGGGTCGGAGATGTCCGCGAACCCGTCGTGCTTCTCCAGGTACTTCTTGACGTAAGGACAGACAGGCACGATGCGCTTGTGCGCCGCGCGGACGTCGTCCAGGGCGTCGTGCACGAGCCGGGAGGCCAGGCCCTGTCCGGAGAACGCTTCGTCGATCTTGGTGTGGTAGAAGACCCGCTGGTCGCCGCGGTCGCGGTAGGCCGTGAACCCGGCGATCCCGCCGTCGACCTGGATCTCGTAGCGGTGCTCCGCCGGCACGTGGCGGACGGTGGGCGCGGCGGTCTGCTCTGTCATGGTGTTTCCTTCTGCGGGCGGGGCGGGGTTCTTCCGGGGGGAGATGATCGCGTTGGGGAGTGCGGGTGCCGGGAGGCGGTGTCCGTCGTAGCCCTCGACCCGGCCGAAGCGGTCCGACTCGGTCTGCCACTCCTCGCGGGCCCGGACGATGTCGTCGTGGGTGCGGCCGATGAAGTTCCACCACATGACGATCTCCTCGGGGAACGGCGGCCCGCCCAGCAGCATCAGCCGCGCTGTCCCGGGTGCCTCGTTCGTGAGGGTGAGCGTGTTCCGGCCAGGGCCGGCGTAGCCGAGCTCGGTGGGCCGCAGAGTCGTCCCCTCCATGCGGACGTCGCCGGTGTCGACGAGAACGCCGTGCTCGAAGTCCGGATCGGTGCCGAGGGTCACTGTGGCGCCCGGAGCCACGGACAGCTCGGCCCCGAGCAGCGGCGTGAAGGTGCGCACCGGGGACGTGACACCGGCGAGCGAACCCAGGAAGACGCGGGCCTCGCCGCCGTCCAGCGGAACCGGGTCCGGTACGTGGTGCTGGAAGTTCCGCTCGGCGTTCCGGTGCTGCTCGGGCAGTGCCACCCACAGCTGGACGCCGTGCAGCCGTGTCGTCCGGGGCGTCGACACCTCCGAGTGGCTGATCCCGTAACCGCCTGTCATGAGGTTCACCTCGCCCGGCCGCACGAAGGCGTGACTGCCCAGGCTGTCGCGGTGTTCGATCTCGCCGGTGAAGAGCCAGCTCACCGTCTGGAGCCCGGTGTGCGGGTGGGGAGGAACGTCCATGCCACCGGTCGCGGCGACGTCGTCGGGTCCGTAGTGGTCGGCGAAGCACCACGCGCCGATGAGAGTGCGGGCCCGCTGGGGCAGGGTGCGCCGCACCGTCATCGCGCGCGGGCCGCCGAGGGGGACGCTCCGCGCGGTGAGGACTTCGACGGGAGGTCGGGACGCGCCGTCCGCCCGAGCTCCGCAGGCCAACTCGGCAGGATGCACTTCCGTATTGCTCACCGCGAGCCCTCCTCAGAAAAAGTTTCGTTTTCAACATCCTCATGATAGGACGGGCAGCGAGAGATCGCGCGACCAAGGAGTGCACGTGGCAGAAACCTCAGCACCGGAGACCGGCGGCCGGGTCTTCATCGACAGACAGAGCCCGGACGCCTACCGCGCGCTGACCGCCACGGCCGAGGCGGTCAGGAACGTCGCGGCCCGGTCGGGGCTGGACCGGATCCTCGTCGAGCTGATCAATATCAGGGTCTCCCAGCTCAACGCCTGCGCCTACTGCCTCAGCCTGCACACCAGGAAGGCCCTGCGCACCGGTGAGACCACACAGCGGCTGGGCGTGCTCGCGGCGTGGCGCGACACCGCGCTGTTCAGCCCCCGGGAGCGGGCGGCGCTCGCCCTCGCGGAGGCCACCACCCGTCCGGCGGACCTCGGCGAGCAGGACGCGGCGTACGCCGAGGCGCGGGCCGCTCTGTCGGACGACGAGATCTCCGCCGTGATCTGGGTGGCGATCACCATGAACGCGTTCAATCGCGTCTCCGTCATGAGCAAGCACCCGGTGCGCCGCGATCCGGCGCCGTCGCCTCAGGAGTGACGCCGTCAGGGTGGCGATCCCGCTGACCCGTCGGGCCGGTCGGCGAACACGCCCTTCAGCATGCCCGTCGCCTGCCCCACCTCGATGAGGTAGCCGTCGGGGTCACGCAGGTAGCAGCGCAGTTCGGCCTTGCGGTCGAGGGGGTGGGTGAGGAAGCGGGCGCCCTTGGCCAGGGCGTCGGCGTAGAAGGAGGCGATGTCCGCGACGCGGACGTTCAGGAACGCGGACACCGTCCCGTCCTCCTCCGGCGGCACCAGAGTGATGCCGGGTTTGTCGGGGGTGGGGCCGCCTCCCGGGTTCATGATGATCCAACTGTTGGCCACCTTCACGATCGCCGGGTTCTCCTCCAGCACGATGTCGCCGCCGAAGATCTCGGCGTAGAAACGCCGCGAGAGCGCGACGTCGCGCACGGTCAGGAAGTGCGTGAGGAGAAGGCCCTGCTCGGGTGCGGGCAGATCACCAGGAGTTGCCATCGCTCGGCTCCTTTCTGGACCGGCCCACCGGGCCCGCACCCGGCTGCTCCCGGCCCGGAAGGGGCGGGTACCCCGGCCCGGCGGTGCCAGGCACCGGACGCGGTCCGCCCGGCCCCGCCGGACACCGGCGGGGCCCGGACGGTCGTCCCGTCGTCGTGCCGGGCCGGAAGCGACGCATGTCCGTTCTGAGATGCGGGGTCTCGGGCTACGATCGATCGCCGGAGAACGCAGGCGGAGCCTTCATCGGCCGCCAACAATCTGACGCCCCATGATGTGAGGGAGCAAGGAGTCAGCATGAGTCCGATCAGAGCCGATCAGGGTCGACCTCGCCCACAGTGCGGCTGAGGCCGCGGGTGCGGGCTGTACGCGGGCAGAACACGGCCTCAGGGCCGATCCGGGGAGAGTTGGGAGAGACGCCGTGTTCTATTACGTGCTGAAATACGTGCTCATCGGACCGCTGCTGCGGTTGCTCTTCCGGCCGCGGATCGAAGGACTGGAGCACATCCCCGCCGAAGGCGCGGCGATCGTGGCGGGCAATCATCTGTCGTTCTCCGACCACTTTCTGATGCCTGCGATCATCAAGCGGCGCATCACGTTCCTCGCCAAGGCGGAGTACTTCACGGGGCCCGGCCTCAAGGGCCGGCTGACCGCCGCGTTCTTCCGCAGCGCCGGGCAGATCCCGGTCGACCGGTCCGGGAAGGAAGCCGGCCAGGCCGCCATCCGGGAAGGGCTCGGCGTACTGAACAAGGGCGAGTTGCTGGGCATCTACCCCGAGGGCACGCGCTCGCACGACGGCCGGCTCTACAAGGGCAAGGTCGGTGTCGCAGTCATGGCCCTCAAGGCCGGGGTGCCCGTGGTGCCCTGCGCGATGGTGGGGACGTTCGAGATCCAGCCGCCCGGACAGGTGATCCCGAAGGTCAAGCAGGTCACGGTCCGGTTCGGGGAGCCGCTGGACTTCTCGCGGTACGCGGGCATGGAGAACGAGAAGGCGGCGATCCGCGCGGTCACCGACGAGATCATGTACGCGATTCTCGAGCTCTCCGGGCAGGAGTACGTCGACCGCTACGCCGCCGAGGTGAAGGCCGAACAGCAGGAGCAGCTGGAGCAGGAACAGCGCGGCGGCAAGCCGAAGAGGCTTCCCGGGCGCCGCTCCTGAGCCATGCCCGCGCGCGCCATCGGGCGCCGCGGAACCCGGCGGCGTGCCCGGCCGCGAACCGCGGAGCTCCCGGACCGCGACCGCGTACCCCGGCCGCGCATCCCGGCCTCGGAGCGCAAATCTCCCGGACCGCGGATCTTCCGCACCGCGACCGCGGATCCCGCCGCGGAACCCGGCGGCGTGCCCGGCCGCGGCCCCCGGCCGCGAACCGCGGATCTGCGCTCCGCTAATTTCGCGGCCGCCACGCCGCCCCCGCGCCTAGCGTGCCTGTCATGAGCAGAGGAAACGCGTTCGTGCTGGGCGCTTCAGGACAGATGGGACGGGCGGCGGTGGCCGCCCTGGTCGCGGACGGGTGGGAGGTCCGGGCGGCCTCCAGGGGCGGCCTCGTGGACGAGGCGTGGCCCGACACGGTGCGGTCGGTGCGGGTGGACCGGGAGGACGACGCGGCCCTCGCGGAGGCCGTCGGAGAGGGCTGTGACGTCCTCGTCGACATGGTGGCCTTCGGCCATGGGCACGCCCGCCAGCTGAGGAGGATGTCGGACCGGATCGGGTCGGCCGTCGTCATCTCGAGCGGCGCGGTCTACGGGGACGACCGGGGGCGCAGCTTCGACACCCAGGGCCGGCCCGACGGCTTTCCGCGTTACCCGGTGCCGATTCCGGAGGACCAGGCCACCGTGGCCGCCGGGGAGTCGACGTACGGCACCCGGAAGGTGGCGCTGGAGCAGGAGTTGCTGGCCGCAGGTGACGAGCTGCCCGTGACCCTGCTGCGGGCGGGCGCCGTCCACGGGCCGCACTGCCGCACCCCGCGTGAGCTGTACTTCGTCAAGCGGGCACTGGACGGCCGCCAGGTGCGCGTGCTGGCGTACGGCGGTCTCAGCAGGTTCCATCCCGTCCATGTGTCCAACGTGGCGGAACTGGTCCGGCTGTCGGCCCGCAGGCCCGGCTCGCGGGTGCTGAACGCGGGCGACCCGGACGCGCCCACCGTGGCCGAGATCGGCGCCGCGATCGACGCGGTGCTCGGCCGGCGCACCGAGACCGTCCTCGTCGACGGGCCGCCCCCGTCGTCCTCGGTCGGCGAGACACCCTGGTCCGGTGCGCATCCGGTCGTCTACGACATGAGTGCCGCGGAGGCCGAGTTGGGCTATCGCGCGGTGACCGGCTACGCCCAGTCCCTGCCGGCGACCGTGGAGTGGCTCGCGGCGCGCCTGCACGGCAGGGAGTGGACCGAGGCGTTCCCCAAGATGGCCGCGAACTACGGGAAGGACGCCTTGTTCGACTACGCGGCGGAGGACGCCTGGCTGGCGGAGCACCGGGCCGGCTGACCAGGACACGACCGGGGCCACCGCCGCGTCACGGGCTGCCGAGCAGATGCCGCAGGGCGCCGTCGAGCACGCGCCGCAGCGCGAGGGCGTCCGCCGCGAGCGCGGTGACCAGTGCGGCCGGTCCGGCGAGCGGGGTGAGCGCCGCGGTGGGGCCGAGGGACACCGGCTCCGGCGGCTTGTCCTCGTACGCGGGGTCGACGACGAGGAGTTGGCCGGCCGCCCGGTGGCCGGCGAGCACGGCGGGCCCGTCCCAGCCGCCCGGAGCGCCGGGGCCGCAGGAGAACCCGGTGTCCAGCAGGGGGCGGCCGGTGCGGTGGACGGTGAGCCGGGTGGCGAGGGTGCCGGGCTCCTCGCCGTACCGGCCGAGGATCTGTTCCTCCCGCAGCACCAGCCGTGCCGTGGCGGCGAGTCGGACGCGGGTGCGCATCCGCAGGTCGCTTCCCTGCGCGGAGATCAGCTGCTGCGGCAGCCAGTGCAGTTCGGCGTCCTCCCCGACGTCCAGCGTGGTGTCGTACCGGGCGTGCCGCCGTTCTGCGCCGGGGAGGGCGATGGTCGCGGCGGCCGAGTCGACGGTGAGGCGGGCGCCGTCGCGCACCTCGGCCTCGACGGCGAGCCGGTCCCCGCCGAGGGGTGCGCTCATGGCGCCGACGAGGGTGACCCGCAGCCGCGGTCCGGTGGAGCGGGTGCGGCGCAGCGCCAGCGGCCCGTCGCTCGTGAGAACGGGCAGACCCGTGCGGTCGGCGACGATCCGGGCAGTCGCGTGGACGCTCATCCGGGATTCATCCGGTCCACGCGGCGAGCTGCGCGCGCACCCAGTCGGCGACCGGCGCGATGCCGTCCGGCTCGCGCAGCGAGGTGAAGACGACGGGGAGTTCGCCGCGCTGCTCCTCGGCGTCGCGCGCCATGCGGCCGAGGTCGGAGCCCACGTACGGGGCGAGGTCGGTCTTGTTGACGACGAGGAGGTCGGCCGTGGTCACGCCCGGGCCGCCCTTGCGCGGGATGTCGTCGCCGCCCGCGACGTCGATGACGAAGACCTGGGCGTCGACGAGGCCCTTGGAGAACGTCGCGGTGAGGTTGTCGCCGCCCGATTCGACGAGGATCAGGTCCAGGGGGCCGACGCCGTCCTCGAGGTCCTCCACGGCCTCCAGATTGGCGGAGATGTCGTCGCGGATCGCCGTGTGCGGGCAGGCTCCGGTCTCCACGGCCTGGATGCGCTCGGGCGGCAGCACCGCGTTGCGGAGCAGGAACTCGGCGTCCTCACGGGTGTAGATGTCGTTGGTGACGACCGCGATGGACAGTGTGTCGCGGAGCGCGGCACACAGGGCGGCGACCGTGGCGGTCTTCCCGGAGC
>NZ_JBSGZJ010000381.1:0-6840 GCF_053610925.1 Streptomyces sp. NPDC054847
GCGCGGGGAGGCGGCGAGTCGGATCTCGCCCCAGACGTCCGCGTGCTGGGACAGGATCTCGAGCATCACCGCGCCGACTGCTCCGGTCGCACCGACGACCGCGAGCGCCGGCTTGCGGTTCATCGTCCGGTGCCGCCGTAGACGACCGCCTCGTCGGAGTCGGAGTCGAGCCCGAAGGCGCTGTGCACGGCGCGGACGGCCTCGTTGACGTCGTCGGCGCGGGTGACGACCGAGATACGAATCTCGGAGGTCGAGATCAGCTCGATGTTCACGCCCGCGTCCGACAGCGCCTCGAAGAACGAGGCGGTGACGCCCGGGTTGGTCTTCATTCCGGCGCCGACCAGGGAGATCTTGCCGATCTGGTCGTCGTAGCGCAGCGAGTCGAAGCCGATCGAGCTCTTCGCCTTCTCCAGGGCGTCCATGGCCTTGCGGCCGTCCGTCTTGGGGAGGGTGAAGGAGATGTCCGTCAGCGCGGTGGTGGCCGCGGAGACGTTCTGGACGACCATGTCGATGTTGATCTCGGCGTCCGCGATGGTGCGGAAGATGGCCGCGGCCTCGCCCGGCTTGTCCGGCACCCCGACGACCGTGATCTTCGCCTCGGAGACGTCGTGGGCGACTCCGGAGATGATGGCGTGCTCCACCTTCTGATCCCCTTGCGGTTCGTTGCTGACCCAGGTGCCCCGCAGTCCCGAGAAGGACGAGCGGACGTGGATCGGGATGTTGTATCGGCGTGCGTACTCGACGCACCGGTGCAGGAGCACCTTGGAGCCGGAGGCGGCGAGCTCCAGCATGTCCTCGGAGGAGATCCAGTCGATCTTCCGGGCCTTCTTCACGACCCGCGGGTCGGCGGTGAAGACACCGTCGACGTCGGTGTAGATCTCGCAGACCTCGGCGTCCAGCGCGGCGGCGAGGGCGACGGCGGTCGTGTCCGACCCGCCCCGGCCGAGCGTGGTGATGTCCTTCTTGTCCTGGGACACACCCTGGAAGCCGGCGACGATGGCGATGTTGCCCTCGTCGAGCGCCGTGCGGATCCGGCCCGGCGTCACATCGATGATGCGCGCTTTGTTGTGGACCGAGTCGGTGATGACGCCGGCCTGGCTGCCGGTGAACGACTGGGCCTCGTGGCCCAGGTTTTTGATCGCCATGGCCAGCAGAGCCATGGAGATCCGCTCTCCTGCGGTCAGCAGCATGTCGAACTCACGCCCGGCAGGGATCGGCGATACCTGCTCGGCGAGATCGATCAGCTCGTCCGTCGTGTCACCCATCGCCGACACCACGACGACCACCTGGTGGCCGTTCTTCTTGGCATCGACGATTCGCTTGGCGACCCGCTTGATGCCTTCGGCATCGGCTACGGAGGAGCCTCCGTACTTCTGCACGACAAGGCCCACGTGCGCTCCTCGTTCCGTCTTGTGCAGTCACTACTGCGGTCGGCTCAGTCTATCGAGCGGCCGCGGATCGCCCCTGTGATGTCACATGGTGAGATGTCCCGCTCAACAGGTGATCATCCGGAAGTCCCGGAGGGGCGCCCGCGGCCGTTCGGACTGGCTACTGCCCAAGGGGCGGGGAGCTACGCGGAGGTGTGGGCCGGCTCACACGCACCGGGCACGGGATCCGGCCGTACGGGCTCACCCGGGGGCCGGCCAGCGGTAGGACGGTGGCCGGCTCAGTGGGCCCGGCGCAGTTCCGGCGGGCCGAGGATCTCCTCGACCATGACGCGGCCCGCCTCCTCGGCCAGCGCCTCCTCCGTCAGGTCCTCGTCGGTGTCGAGACCGTCGAGCTCGGCGAGCGGCTGGTCGAGCCGGACGTGCGCGACCAGGGACTGGAGGGCCCGCAGCGTCGCGGAGGCGGTCGGCCCCCAGTTGGAGAAGTACGAGAACTGCCACCACCACAGAGCCTCCGTGGTGCGGCCCGCCCGGTAGTGGGCCAGCCCGTGGCGCAGGTCCATGACGATGGCGGCGAGGCTGTCGGAGATCCGCGAGGGAACCGGCGCCTTGCGCGGCTCGTAGGGGTCGAAGACCTCCGAGAAGACGTCCACCGGGTCGAGCATCGCCGCGAAGCGCATGCGCAGGTCGTCGACGTCGGCGTCCGGGCCGGTGTCCGGCTCGTACCGCTCGTCCGGAACGATGTCCTCGTGGGCGCCGAGGCGGCCGCCGGTCAGCAGCAGCTGGGAGACCTCGAGCAGCAGGAACGGCACCGCGCTGTCCGGTTCGTCGCCCTTCGCCACCTCTGTCGTGGCGACGATGAAGGACTCGATCGAGTCGGCGATCTGAACCGCGAAGTCGTCCGGGTTCTGGTCAACGGCGTGCAGCATGGCGTCAGACATCGAGCAGTCGTCTCCCCTCGAAGGCACGCCCGAGCGTGACCTCGTCGGCGTATTCCAAGTCTCCCCCGACAGGGAGTCCACTGGCCAGCCTCGTGACCTTCAAACCCATCGGTTTGATCATTCTGGCGAGGTACGTGGCCGTGGCCTCGCCCTCCAGATTGGGGTCCGTGGCCAGGATCAGCTCGGTGACCGTGCCGTCCGCGAGCCGGGCCAGCAGCTCGCGGATCCGCAGGTCGTCGGGGCCGACACCCTCGATGGGGCTGATGGCCCCGCCCAGGACGTGGTACCGCCCTCGGAACTCACGCGTGCGCTCGATCGCGACGACGTCCTTCGGCTCCTCGACGACACAGATGACCGAGGGGTCGCGACGCGGGTCGCGGCAGATGTTGCACTGCTCCTGCTGGGCCACGTTCCCGCAGACGGCGCAGAAGCGGACCTTGTCCTTGACCTCGAGGAGGGCGTGCGCGAGCCGGCGCACGTCGGCCGGCTCCGTCTGGAGGATGTGGAAGGCGATCCGCTGCGCGCTCTTGGGACCGACGCCGGGCAGTCTGCCCAGTTCGTCGATGAGGTCCTGAACCACGCCTTCGTACAACGGAACGCCTCTCCTTGGAGTGCTTGCTGCTTACGGTAGTTGGTGACCGAGAGGTAGGGGAGACGTATCTCCGGACGTCTCAGAAAGGCATGCCCGGCATGCCGCCCAGACCCTGGGCGAGCGGTCCGAGCTTGTCCTGCTGGAGCTGCTGCGCGTTCTCGTTGGCGGCCTGGACGGCGGCGACGACGAGGTCGGCCAGGGTCTCGGTGTCCTCCGGGTCCACGGCCTTGGGGTCGATGACCAGACCGCGGAGCTCACCGGAGCCCGTGACGGTCGCCTTCACGAGCCCGCCGCCGGCCTGGCCCTCGACCTCGGTCTGCGCGAGTTCTTCCTGGGCCTTCGCCAGGTCCTGCTGCATCTTCTGGGCCTGCTGGAGCAGCTGCTGCATGTTGGGCTGGCCACCACCGGGGATCACGGTCACTCCTGGCTGCGTCGACGACTGGAAATCCCGTACGTCCGGATGCTCCGTACGTTTCGGTACACCTGAGCCTACGTGCTCGCCCAGCAGGGCGCCCTACCCGCTTCCGGCAACTCTTTCGGGTGAGCGGCGGAGGCATTTCGGGAGCTCCTTACCTGACCAAGGCCCCCATGTGGGCGGCAATCCGGGGATCGGGGGCGCACAGCCCTCCATTCGGCGGTATGAAGGGGCTGCGCCGCATCGGGACGCATGCGCGCCACCTACGTCACGCGGTGTAGCGTCAGCACCTTTTCAGCACCTTTTCGGACCTGATAGTCAGTCCTGGTCGTCAGTCCTGGTCGTCAGCAGAGCGCAGAGGAGTGCACCGGTGAGCCAGCCGGAGATGCAGCCCGGGGGGCCGGCCCACGGGGAGGGCGGCGAGGTGCCGCTGGGTGACCTGACGGGTCGGCCGTTCCCCCTCGGGGACTGGGGCGAGCCCGCGGCCCGCCTCGACGAGCTCTACCGCTGGGTCGAGGCGGACGCGCTGCGCACCGTGGACTGGTATCTCTCCGACCGGGTCCGCAAGCGCCGGGCCGCGCGTCTGCTGCGCCTGGGCACGGCACTCGGCGCGGTCGCCGGAGCGGCCCTGCCCCTGCTCGACCTCGCCGGCGCACTCGGCCGGGCGGCGCCCTGGGGCTACCTCTCGCTGCTCCTCGCGGCGGCCTGTCTGGCCTGTGACCGGTACTTCGGCCTGACGTCCGGCTGGATGCGGAACGTGGCCACCGCGCAGGCGGTGCAGCGCCGGCTCCAGGCGCTGCAGTACGACTGGGCGTCGGAGAGCGTGCGTGAGGTGCTGGGCCCGGCGGAGGGCACGGCGAGCGAGGCCGCGGAGCGCTGCCTCGGCGTGCTCCGCCGCTTCTCGGAGGACGTCTCCGACCTGGTCCGCTCGGAGACCGCGGACTGGATGACGGACTTCCGGCCCGGTCCTGCCCCGTTGCGGCTGCATTCCGCGCCCCCGCGCACGGCGACGGACGCCCATCCGGCCCCCGGCGTCATCCAGGGCCGCTTCCCGCTTCCCCCTGCCTCCCGCCCGAACATGCCGCGGCAGCGCCCTCCGGAGCCGCCGCGCTGAAGCGCGAGCCCACCGGCGCGATCCTCGGCGGGTGGCGGTCCGCGGCGTGCCGTCACCGCGCCGGAACGAGGTGCCCGAAAGTCGTCGGGCACCTGTCCGGCGGCCTGACCGTCCGGGGCGGCGGACGGTCGCTCAGCTGAAGATGATCATCGAGCCCTGCCCGAGACTCCGCGTGGCCGCCGCGTGGAGTCCCAGCCACACATGCCGTTCGCGGGCGAACGGGCTCTCGTCGTACGGGATCGGCCCCGCGGGCTCCTCCAGTGCCGTGGGGCGCTCGGGCGGCTCCGGCGCGGCCGGTGGGTTCGCCGGGTCGATGCCGATGGACGGGGCCACGTACTCCAGCTCGCGCAACAGTCCCTGGGTGGAGCCCAACGGGCCGCCGCCCTCGAGGAGTTCGTCGTTGAAGAGCGGGTTGGCGAAGTCGACGGGGACGTAGGCGCCGGCGTGGTCGTAGTGCCACACCAGGTGCGACTGCTGCGCCGTCGTCTCGAACATCTCCAGCAACTGCTCGTAGTCGCCGCCCAGTTCATCGACGGGGGTCACCGCGAGCCCGCACAGCTGCAGCAGATAGGCGCGCCGCAGGAAGTGCAGCGCGTCGTAGTCGAAGCCGGCGACCGGCGCGACATCGCCGGACAGGCCCGGCATGTAGGCGAAGACGGGCACCGTCGGCAGGCCCGCGCCGGTCAACGCCTTGTCGTAGGCGGCGATCTCTTCGGCGAAGGGGTTGTCGGGGCTGTGGCACAGCACGTCGACAAGGGGGACCAGCCACAGGTCACAGGCCAAGGGAGGGCTCGCTCTCAGCAGTTCGGGCACGAGTGGTGCGGTCGAGGGTCTTGGACGGGAGGACGCGGGGACGGCGGCTTCAGGTGGAGAAAGCGTGAAGAAAGATGATGGTCGGGACAGCGTAGTGCCGCCGGCGCGGTGCGCGAAGGGTCCGTTCGACATGGTTCGGTACGTTCCGGTACCCCCTTGTCACTCCTCTCCCACGACCCATACCCACACCCCGGCCGCCCTCTCCCCCGGCCGGCCAGGCAGTTTCAGGTGCGGCTTCGCGCATCGGGACGCTCATCCTTCGCGCCGCGTCCGCCTCTCCCGTTGCTCCATGCGCTCCGCCCAGGCCAGCGCGTGGTCGTCGTAGGCCCGGATCTCGGCGCGGACACCGGCCGCGTCGCCGCGGGTCACCGCGTCGACGATGTCCTGGTGGCCGCCCCAGAGCCGCTCGGGCAGCTCCGCGTCCATGCGCAGGAACGGTACGGAGAACACCCACGCCTGCACCCGCAGCCGGTGCAGGAAGTCGCAGAGGTAGCGGTTGGCGACGAGCGCGCCCAGCTCACGCCAGAAACGCAGGTCGTAGCCGATGAGGATGTCCAGGTCGCCGGAGCGGGCCGCCCGCGCGGCCTCCTCCGCCCGGCGCCGCACGGACAGCAGGGCCTGCGGCGCCGGCGGCGTGGGCCTGCTCGTCGTGACGTGGCCGAAGATCGCGTCCACGATCAGCGACCGGGTCTCGACCATGGTCCGGAAGTCGTCGAAGGTGAACCGGTGCACCTTGAAACCGCGGTGCTGGTCCGAGTCGAGGAGGCCCTGCGCGGACAGGTCGACGAGGGCCTCGCGCACGGGGGTCGCCGAGACGCCGTACTGGTCGGCGATCTCCCTGACGGTGAACTCCTGGCCAGGCTGCATCCGCCCCGCGAGCACTTCGTCACGCAGCGCGTCGGCGATCTGTTGCCGCAGGGTGCTGCGGGTCACGGCATTCGGGTTGCCGCTCCCGCCACCGCTGCCGTAGCCGGGCATCGTGGGCTTCTCCTTCGCCTTCGGTCCCGGACACGATAGGCCAGGGGTGATACGGCCGGTACGCGGGCGGCGTACGGTCCGGAGCGGGAGGGGAGGCGAGGTCCGCGTGCGCGAGATGTTCGAGGCGGCCACCGGTGACGGCCCGCCGGTGTCAGGACCCGGCAGGGCCGCTGAGGTGCGGACGGCGTTCGAGGGGCTGCTCCAGATCCGGCGGGTGACGAACACCACGGGCGGAGAGGCCGTGCCCGCGCCGTGGGAGCTCGTCCGGACGGTCCGCGCGGTGGCGCTGGCGCTGGAGGCCTCCGGCTTCCCGCCCTCCGCCGTCCACGAGGAGCGGCGCACGGCCACCGGCTACCGGGTACGCCCCGGCGAGCGCCCGCACACGGTGTACGTCGAGTGGCTCGGCCCGCCGGGCAGCGGGGCCGTCCATGAGGAGGAGGACCGGCTCAAGGCGTGCGCCGAGGTACTGGCGGGGCTGGGCTGGGAGGGGCTGCTGTACAGGGGCCCCAAAAGGCGGAGGTTCCTCGAGGTCGAACCCGGGGCGTAGGGGCTGCCGCCGGTCACGGCCGGCCGTGACCGGCGGGGAGACGCGTGGCCTGTGC
>NZ_JBSGZJ010000382.1:0-6803 GCF_053610925.1 Streptomyces sp. NPDC054847
GGCCCGTGGTGAACGGGCCCGGCCGGGGCGGGACGGGCAGGCGGGGAGTCAGCCGCGCTGGCGGGTCGGGCGGCGGCGCAGGAACGCCGTCCACCGGTCGAGCCGCAGCCGCCGCACGCTCCACCGGTCCGTGACGGCCGACCAGCGTTCCGACAGGGCCCAGACGACTCGGACTGAGGAGCGGGGCAGCAGCAGCGCCCGCATCCGGGTCCGGAAGCCCACCGCGCGGATCAGACCGGCCTGGATCTGCCGCGCGTCGTCCGCGAGGCCCGTGCCGGCCCTCGGGACCGGCGCGTACAGGACCTGCTCCACGGAGCGGGCCATCCGGTGGACGGCCGCCGCCGGCTCGTCCTCGAGCTTGCCCAGCCTGACGATGCGCGCCGCCGCCTTGCGAGGTGTCAGCGACTCGTCGGGGAGGATGCCGACGTCCCACGCGGAGTCGGTGACCTCCTGCCAGGCGGCCAGCGTCCGGCCAGGATCGTCCACGGCCGTCCGGCCGGCGACCGCGCCGCCGTCCGCGTCCAGGGACGCGGCGGAGGCTCCCGGTGAGCCCGGAGCCGGACCCCCACCCGGCGAACGCGCCTCGCCCTCGGCCGGTCGGCGCACCGGCACACCCAGCCGCCGGGACCTGGTCACGAGCCGCCACAGCAACGGCACGGCCAGCAGCAACAGACCGCCCACGACCCCGCTGGTCACCAGCAGCACCGTGCCCAGCGACGAGTCGTCGGCCGTCGGCGGCTGGACATCACGAGGGTCGGCCGCGCCGCACTCGCCGAGCTGCCGCTCCTGGCGGGGGCACGCGTCGTCCTCGGGCCGGTTCGACTGCTCGGGGGCCGCGGAGCTGCCCTCCTCCGGCCGAGCCGGGTCGGAGGCGCCGCCCGAAGGCGTCTGCTCCTGCGTGTACTCGGGCCGGAAGCCGCGGCTCGGCGTCGGCTCGAAGCGGGTCCACCCCACACCCTCGAAATACAGCTCGGGCCAGGCGTGGGCGTCGCGCAGGCCGACCGACACCGTGCCGTCCGACTGCGTGGTGCCGGGCTGGAAACCCACCGCGACGCGGGCGGGGATGCCGAGGGTGCGGGCCATCGCCGCCATCGAGAAGGAGAAGTGGACGCAGAAGCCCTCCTTCTGCTTCAGGAACCGGCTGATCGCGGTGACGCCCGTACCCGACCGGACGTCGGTGTTGTACGTGAAGCCGCCGGTGTCCGCGAACCACTCCTCGAGCTTCTCCGCGCGCTCGTAGTCGTTCGCCGCGCCCCTGGTCACCGTGGCCGCGGTCCGCCGGACGTCGCCGGGCAGCGCATCGGGGACACGGGTGTACTCCTGAAGGAGCGCCGCGGGGGGAGCGGGAGCGTCCGCCAGTTGCTCCTGGGTCGGCTTCACGATCAGGCTGTTGACCGAGTACTGGGTGCCTGCCGTCGTCTGCCCCCGGTCGCCGACGAGCGTCCGGCCCGCGGGCTCGTAGCGCCAGCGGCCGTCGATGGCGACCGCCGTCGCCGGATAGGGCATCGGCAGCCAGTCCTGCTTGTACGACCCGGCCGCCGACAGGTTCGTCCTGACCTCGGTGACCTGGACGGAGGGGCTCAGTCCGACCGGCTCCGGCAGCCGCTCCGGCACACCCGTGACCTTGCGCTGCGACGAGCGCCACGACGTGCCGTCGAACCGGTCCAGGGACAGGATCCGCAGATACATGTCCTGGTTGTCCGGCGCGTTGCTGCGGTAGCGCAACACCTCGCGGTTCTGGGGCTGGTTCAGGTTGTCCTGGAGGGAGACCAGCGGATTGACGGCCGAGATCGTGCCTCCGCCGCCACCCGGGCCGCCGCCGGGGCCGTTACCCACCCCGCCGATCAGTCCGCCGTCCAGGGCGGGCAGTGCCGCCGGCACGACGAGGGCGACACCGAGCGCGAGGACGCCGATCCTGCGGCCCGCCCTGACCGGTGCCTGCGGTCGGCCCTCCGTCGGGTCGAAGCCACCTGTGGAGCGGTTGCGGGTGCCCGCGCCGCCGCCGAAGACGCGGCCCCACTGGGACAACCGGTCACGGCCCTCGGCGAGCAGCAGCAGCAGATAGCCGGACGCGGCCAGCAGGAACCACAGCCAGCTCGCCTCGCCGCCGGAGAGTCCGGCGGCCACGGAGTAGAGCGCCAGCAGCGGCAGACCGGCGGGGGCGGCGCTGCGGAACGTCACCGCGAGCGCGTCCACCGCGAGGCCGATCACCAGCACGCCGCCGATCACCATCAGCCTGATGCCGTCGGTGGCCGGGGCGGGAATCGCGTACTTGCCGACGTCGTCCGCACCGGCGCGCAGCAGCTCCCCGAAGTGGACGAACGCGTCCGGTCCCGGCAGCACCCCGAGGAACGCCTGGCCCCGGGCGAAGACCACGGTGAGCAGCAGCAGCGTGACCAGAGTCTGCACCGCCACGGTCAGCGGGCGGGGCAGCGGGACCCGGCGGGCCAGCGCGCCCACTCCGGTCTGAATCGCCAGCAGGAACCCGGCCTGGAAAAGCCAGTTGGGCGGATCGACCAGCGGCAGCAGGGCTCCCGCCGCCATCAGCGTGGCGGCGAAGGCACACACCGCGAGCCGTGCGCGACCGCTCATGACCAACCTCCCGCCGAACCGTACGTGCCTGCGCCGGACGCCTCGACGCGTTCCCGTGCCGCCTGCTGCCAGAGATCCGTGAGCCGTGCGCCGGGTGTCACCGGGAGGGCCGTCCAGCCGGACTCACGCAGCTGCCGGACCCGCTTCTCGAGCGGTCCCGGTGCGGCGCCGCCGCTCACCCATGTGCCGCTGTCGAGCACGAACGCGACCGCCGAGCCGCTGCGCTGACGCATCCGGGCCGCCAGCGCGGCCTGTTCGTCGTCCAGATCGCCGAGGAAGGCGATCAGCAGACCCTCGCTACCGCCGCGCAGCACGTCGAACGAACGGGACAGGCCCGCACCGTCGGAGTGGTCCACGACGGCGAGCGTGTCCATCATCAGACCCGCGGAGTCGGCGGACTCCTGGGAGGAGCCGGCGAAGCCGTCCGCGCCCTCGCCGGGCACCGAGGTGCCAGTGTCGGTCAACAGCCGCACGGCGAAGCCGCGTTCCAGCAGGTGCATCAGCGCGGAGGCTGCGCCGGACACGGCCCACTCGAACGCCGAGTCGGGGCCCGCACCCTGATAGGCCACGCGCCGGGTGTCCAGCAGCACGGTGCACCGGGGCCGCTGGGGCTGCTCCTCGCGCCGGACCATCAACTCGCCGTAGCGGGCGGTGGAGCGCCAGTGGACCCGGCGCAGGTCGTCCCCGTAGCGGTAGGCACGGGGAATGATGTCGTCGTCGCCGGCGAGGGCGAGTGAGCGCTGGCGGCCGTCGCCGTAGCCGGAGGCCTCGCCGGCCAGACGCACAGCGGGCAGCGACTCCGTGCGCGGAATGACCGTGAGGGTGTCGAAGGCGCTGAACGAACGGGTGAGCTCGCACATGCCGAACGGATCCGTCAGCCGTAGCTGGAGCGGTCCCAGCGGGTAACGGCCCCGCAGGTCCGAGCGGACCCGGTACGAGACCTCGCGGCGGCCGCCCGCCTCGACCCGGTCCAGCACGAAGCGGGGCCGTGGCCCCAGCACGTACGGCACGTGGTCCTGGAGCATCAGCAGGCCCGTCGGCATCCGCGAGACGTTGTCCATCCGCAGATGGACGCGCGCCTCGGAACCGGCGGGCACCCTGGCGGGCGACAGTCTGCGGCTCGCGGCCACCCGGTAGCGGGTGCGGTAGAGGACGGCCACACAGATCAGCGGCAGCCCGGCGAGCAGCAGCCCGACGCGCAGCAGGTCGCTCTGGCCGAGCACATAGGCGCAGACGGCCGCCGCCACGCCGGCCGCGAGGAAGGAGCGGCCGCGCGTGGTGAGCCCTCCGAGCGCCGCACGCACCCCGCCGGCGCCCTTTGCCGCCGGGTCCGTCGAGGCGGCTCCGGCCGACATCACAGCCGCCGGGCGCCGGGCTGATGGCCGTAGAGCGGCGGCTGGGCCGTCCGGCCGGCCGTGTACGAACCGTCAGCGGTGCCGCTCGTCGGGACTGCCGTGCGCTGGACGATGTCCAGGACGACCTGCTCGGCGGTGCGGCGGTTCAGCTGGGCCTGCGCGGTGGGCAGCAGTCGGTGGGCGAGCACCTGCACGGCCAGTGCCTGCACGTCGTCCGGCAGGGCGTATTCGCGGCCGCTGAGCGCGGCGGACGCCTTCGCGGCGCGCAGCAGGTGCAGCGTGGCGCGCGGGGAGGCGCCCAGGCGCAGATCGGGGTGGCTGCGGGTCGCCGACACGAGCTCCACCGCGTAACGCCGCACGGACTCGGCGACGTGCACCGCGCGCACGGCCTCGATCAGCTTCACGATGTCGTGGGCGTGCGCCACCGGCTGCAGATCGTCGAGCGGTGACACACCGCCGTGGACGTCGAGCATCTGGAGCTCGGCGGCCGCGCTGGGGTAGCCGATGGAGACGCGCGCCATGAAGCGGTCGCGCTGCGCCTCCGGCAGCGGGTAGGTGCCCTCCATCTCCACCGGGTTCTGGGTGGCCACCACCATGAAGGGGTTGGGCAGTTCGTAGCTGTGCCCGTCGATGGTGACCTGGCGCTCCTCCATCGACTCCAGCAGCGCCGACTGCGTCTTGGGCGACGCGCGGTTGATCTCGTCGCCGATCACGATCTGGGCGAAGATCGCGCCCGGCTTGAACTCGAACTCGCGCCGCTGCTGATCGAAGATCGACACACCGGTGATGTCCGACGGCAGCAGGTCCGGCGTGAACTGGATGCGCCGCACGGAGCAGTCGATGGATCTCGCCAGCGCCTTGGCCAGCATCGTCTTGCCCACGCCGGGAACGTCCTCGATGAGGAGATGCCCCTCCGCGAGCAACACGGTCAGCGAAAGCCGTACGACCTCCGGCTTGCCCTCGATCACGCTCTCGACCGACCTGCGGACATGATCCGCTGTGGTGGTCAGATCCGTGAGGCTCGCTCGATCGTCATAGGTCGTCACCCGGCCCTCCTCGGCCCGTTCAAAGGGCCGGCGCACTTCAGACGGCACGGCCCAACCCCGAAACATGGACGCCGCCTCCGGAAGGTCCGGAAGGGGGTCACACCCGCATTCTTGTTGGCGTTGCCGCGTTGTGTCACTCGCCTGTGGATAAGTGGGCGGGATATGTCGGGGTTGAGGTGCTATATCGCGTGCTCAGCTGCTCACTCAGCGGGGTCGATCTCGCGGAGCAGGCCCGTGGTGACGTCGAAGACGAAGCCGCGTACATCGTCGGCGTGCAGCAGGAACGGGGAAGTGCGTACCCGCTGCATCGACTGCCGGACGTCCTGGTCGACATCGCGGAACGCCTCGACCGCCCACGCCGGCCGCTGCCCGACCTCCTCCTCCAGCTCGATGCGGAAGTCCTCCGTGATCGTCTCCAGACCGCAGCCGGTGTGGTGCACGAGGATCACGCTGCGGGTGCCGAGCGCGCGCTGGCTGATGGTGAGGGAGCGGATCACGTCGTCGGTGACCACTCCGCCGGCGTTGCGGATCGTGTGGCAGTCACCGAGCTCCAGTCCGAGCGCCGCGTGCAGGTCGAGACGGGCGTCCATGCAGGCGACCACGGCCACCTTGAGCACCGGGCGGGCGTCCATCCCCGGGTCCCGGAACTCCGCGGCGTAGCGCTGGTTCGCTTCGACGAGGCGATCAGTGACGGTGCCACCTGTGCGTGCGGGGGCGGCGGCGGGCTGGTACGCAGAAGTCGACATGTTTCGAAGGTAGCGGTCACCGGCCGCGCAGGCTCGGTGTGAGAGCGGACAAAAGAACGTCAACGACCCGTGCTGTGAGGTAACCCACAAGCCTGACACGGCGGGCCGCGCGACGCGCTGGCCGGTTGATTGACCGGCCGGAGCAGTGGACTAAAGTGACGCGAAGTTCACGGAGGTCGCCCACACACCCGACGGCCCCCCGCACATTCCCCGCGTGCGCGGCGTACGCACGGCCCGGCCATGACCCGCCCGCGCCGGATCTGAGAGGGCGCATGAGCCAGACCCGACACGTCCCGGTGATGCTCCAGCGGTGCCTGGACATGCTGGCCCCCGCCCTCCAGGCGCCCGGCGGAGTCGTCGTCGACTGCACCCTCGGCCTCGGCGGCCACAGCGAGGCCCTGCTCGAGCAGTTCCCGCAGACCCGCCTCGTCGCACTCGACCGGGACACGGAGGCCCTCCGTCTTTCCGGCGAGCGGCTGGCCAAGTTCGGTGAGCGGGCGACGCTGGTGCACGCCGTCTACGACGAGCTTCCCGACGTGCTCGCCCGCCTCGGGATTCCCCGCGTCCAGGGTGTGCTGTTCGACCTCGGCGTCTCCTCCATGCAGCTCGACGAGGCCGACCGCGGCTTCGCCTACGCCCAGGACGCCCCGCTCGACATGCGGATGGACCAGACGACGGGCATGAGCGCCGCCGAGGTCCTCAACACCTATCCCCCCGGCGAACTGGTGCGGATCCTGCGCGCCTACGGCGAGGAGAAGCAGGCCAAGCGGATCGTGTCCGCGATCGTGCGGGAGCGGGAGAAGGAACCGTTCACCAACAGCGCCCGGCTCGTCGAACTCATCCGCGACGCGCTGCCGCAGGCCGCCAAGCGCACCGGCGGCAACCCGGCCAAGCGCACCTTCCAGGCTCTGCGCATCGAGGTGAACGGAGAACTGGCGGTGCTCGAGCGGGCCATTCCCGCCGCGGTGTCCGCGCTCGCCGTCGGCGGGCGGATCGCCGTGCTGTCGTACCACTCCCTCGAGGACCGGCTGGTCAAGCAGGTGTTCGCGGCCGGCGCCGCGAAC
>NZ_JBSGZJ010000383.1:0-6792 GCF_053610925.1 Streptomyces sp. NPDC054847
GCGTATGTCTGTCAGGCCCGCGTGGGCAGCTCGAACCAGACGACCTTGCCGGTCGACAGCCGGGTCGCTCCCCAGCGCCTCGCGAGCCGGTTCACCAGGAACAGACCGCGTCCACCCTCGTCCGTGTCCCGTGCCCGCCGCTGGCGGGGCAGCTGCGGCGAGTCGTCGCCGACCTCGCAGCGCAGCACATCGGTGCGCAGCAGCCGCAAGGTCACCGGCCGCTCCGCGTACCGCACGGCATTGGTGACGACCTCGCTGACCAGCAGCTCCACCGAGTCGGACAGCTCCTCGAGGCCCCAGCGGGCCAGTGCGCGCCGGGCGAGACGGCGGGCCCTGCCCGGGGCCGCGTCCTCCGGCTCGAGGAACCAGTACGCCACGTCGCTCGGCGCGATCCCGTCGAAGCGGGCCGCGAGCAGGGCGATGTCGTCGTCGCGGTCACCGGGGCCCAGCATGTCGAGCACGTCGTCGCAGAGGGCCTCCAGCGGCGGCGAGTGGTCGGGGCCGGTGAGCTGCGCGGTGTCCGCGAGCCGCTCCCGCAGCTGCTCGATGCCCGTCCACACGTCACGCAGCCGCGATTCGACCAGCCCGTCGGTGTAGAGCAGCAGCGTCGCGCCGGCCGGGGCGTCCAGCTCCACGGCCTCGAAGTCGACACCGCCGACGCCGATGGGGGCGCCGGGCGGCACGCGCAGCACCTCGGCCCGCCCGCCCAGGTGCAGCAGGATGGGCGGCGGGTGACCGGCGTTGGCGATGGTGATCCGGTGCGAGACGGGGTCGTACACCGCGTAGAGGCAGGTGGCCATGCGGTCGGTGCCGAGGCGCTGGGCCTGCTCGTCCAGGTGGTGCAGGACCTCCTGGGGCGGCAGGTCGAGGCCGGCCAGGGTCTGCGCGGTCGTCCGCAGCTGGCCCATGATCGCGGCGGAGGTCATCGAGTGGCCCATGACGTCACCGACGACCAGCGCCACGCGGCTGCCGGGAAGCGGGATGGCGTCGTACCAGTCGCCGCCCACGCGTGCGGTCTCGGCCGCAGGGAGATAGCGGGAGGCGAGCCGTACGCCGGTCGGCTGGGGCAGCGAGTCGGGCAGCATCGTGCGCTGGAGCTCGTCGGCGATGTACGCCTCGCGGCCGTAGAGCACCGCCTTGTCGATGCCGAGCGCCGTGTGGGTCGCCAGCTGCGCGGCGACCAGCAGGTCGTTCGGCTCGAAGGCGGGCCGGTCGGGGCGGCGCAGGAACACGGCGGCGCCGATCACCCGGCGGCGGCCGCGCAGCGGCGCGAGTATCGCGCGATGGCCGGTCGGTACGGAACGTCCGTCGCCGAGCAGCTCGGGCAGTGCGGCGCGAGCCGCGGCCGAGTCGCCGAAGACGGGCCGCACGCCCCGCAGCACCTCGGAGAGGGCTCCCCCGGACCGGACCTCACAGAGTTCGGCGGCGGGTGTGGGCTCGCTCCCGGCGTCGAGCAGCGGCATGGCGCCGACGCCGGCCTGGTCCGTGTCGTCGGCGCTGGATCGCAGCCTGTCGGTGCGCCGGAGCCGCAGCACGAACGGGGACACCGGCCGTTCGTCGCCGACCGGCAGCGGGTCGCGGAGGTAGACCAGGATCGCGTCGGAGAACGTCGGCACGGTGGCCCGGCACAGACCGAGGACGATCTCGTCCAGGTCGATGCCGCGCGCGATCCGCCGGGTGGCGGCTCCGACGAACCGCAGCCGGTCGCCCTCCCGTCTCGCGGTCCCCGCGATGTCCTGGGCCTGCAGCGGCGCCGTGTGCACCTGCGACTGGGGCTGAGGCTTGGGCGGCGGCCCTGCGGGCGCGGGTGATGCCCCGGCCGCCTGCGCCCGCGGCCGGGTGCGTTCCTGGGACCGGGCAGCCAGGGGCTGCCGGCCTTCGTGGGAGGTGGGATGCTCCGTCACGCGTGGGATTCCGTCCATCCGGGCCGGTGGTGCGCTGCAATCGCCTCGTGGGGCGGTATACCCGCTCTGGGGGTGACGTCGACAGGGTGGCGGGCTTCCGGCACAGCTCAACCCCCTGTGGTGAGTGACTCGTGCTGCCTCTTGCGAGACGCTCGGTGACTGGACGTTCTGTGACTGCTGAATGACTGAACGGTCGGGCCCTGCGCTCCTGCTCCCTCGTACGGCGCAGCCTTGCGGACGACGATCCTACGTTTGCCCCCAGGGGGCGCATCAAGAGTCTCACGAGGTCGTATACGCCGGAGCGCGTTCCCGTCGGGAACCGGCCGGAGCGCCCGGATCAGGCCGCCTGTCGCGCCGGCAGCCGGTCCCAGTCGGCCGGAAGGGCCGGTACGTGCCAGGTGGGGTCGGGCCGCCAGCCCTCCCAGCCGTCGGAGAACGGCGCACCCCAGGCGCGGATCACCTCGACCGCCGCCCGGCCCGCCTCCCGTACGCCCCTCGCGGTCCGGGCGTCCATCAGGCCGACGCGCTGCGCCTGTTCGAACTCGTCCTCGTCCCGCCACAGCCAACTGCGGTCGGGGTAGACGGAGATGTCGAGGTAGTGGTCCTCCGAGTCGACGCCGCCCGACCAGCGGGTACGGGGCTCCTCGAGGTTGACGTACCAGCTGCGGAACTGCCAGTCGTGCTCCCAGAACAGCCATACCGACCAGGGCAGGCCGGGCTGCGCCAGCTTCAGCACGCCGTTGCCGCTCCAGCGGGTGCGGGCGGTGGCGCGGGGCGCGGTGTAGCGGGTGGCGAGCGGCTCCTCGTGCACCGGGGTACCGTCCGCGATCACCGGCTTCACGCACTCGGTGCCGGGGGCCATCCAGACGGCGAGCAGCTCGTCGGTGTCCTGGACGACGGTCACGGGTCGGCAGATGTGGAACGAGCGGCCGGCGCGGCCCGGGGAATGCCCGCGGTAGCGCCACAGGATGTGGTCCCCCGGCTCCCAGCGCGCGGGGCTCTCCGCGTCGGTCCTGTGCGGTTCCGTCCTGCCCGTTCCGTGTGCCGGGCCTCCCGTGCCTGTCATGAGCAGATCTTAGGAGTACGGAACGGGCAACGCTGCGAGGCGTGTCACGGGCCGTGTCACGGCCATGGCGTCACGGGTGGGTCATGCGCAGCACGTCAAGTGCCTCGTCCAGCTGCTCCACGGTCAGGTCTCCCCGCTCCACATAGCCGGACTCGAGCACCACTTCACGGATCGTCCGGCGTTCCGCGAGCGACTTCTTGGCGACCTTCGCCGCCTCCTCGTAGCCGATGTACTTGTTGAGCGGGGTGACGACCGAGGGGGAGGACTCGGCATACTCGCGGGCCCGTTCCGCGTCGGCCGTGATGCCGTCGACGGTGCGGTCCGCCAGCAGGCGCGAGGCGTTGGCCAGAAGTCTGACCGATTCCAGCAGGTTCTTGGCGATCACCGGCAGCATGACGTTGAGCTCGAAGTTGCCGGCCGCGCCGGCCGCCGCGACGGTCGCGTCGTTGCCGGTGACCTGAGCGGCCACCATCAGAACCGCCTCGGGGATCACCGGGTTCACCTTGCCCGGCATGATCGATGAGCCGGGCTGGAGGTCGGGGAGGGCGATCTCGGCGAGACCGGTGCGCGGCCCCGAAGCCATCCAGCGCAGGTCGTTGCAGATCTTGGTGAGCGAGACCGCGACCGTACGGAGCTGCCCCGAGGTCTCCACCAGGCCGTCGCGGGCCCCTTGCGCCTCGAAGTGGTCGCGCGCCTCCGTCAGGGGCAGCCCGGTCGCGCGGGCCACCTCGGCGATGACGGCGGCGGAGAAGCCGGGCGGGGTGTTGATCCCGGTGCCCACCGCCGTGCCGCCCAGGGGCAGTTCCGCGAGCCGGGGCAGCGAGGCCTTCAGCCGTTCGATCCCGTACCGGACCTGGGCCGCGTAGCCGCCGAACTCCTGGCCGAGGGTGACGGGCGTCGCGTCCATCAGATGCGTACGGCCCGCCTTGACGACCGTCGCGAACTCGGTGGCCTTCCGCTCCAGGGAGGAGGCGAGGTGGTCCAGGGCGGGGATCAGGTCGCGGGTGACGGCCGCGGTCGCCGCGATGTGGATGGAGGAGGGGAAGACGTCGTTGGACGACTGGGACGCGTTCACATGGTCGTTGGGGTGCACATCGCGGCCGAGGCGCTCGGTGGCGAGGGTGGCCACGACCTCGTTGGTGTTCATGTTGGAGGAGGTGCCGGAGCCGGTCTGGAAGACATCGACCGGGAAGTGCTCGTCCCAGCGCCCCTCAGCGACCTCCGCCGCCGCGGCGGCGATCGCCTCCGCGACATCCTTGTCCAGCACGCCGAGTTGGGCGTTGACCTGGGCGGCAGCCGCCTTGATACGGGCCAGCGCCTCGATGTGCGAACGCTCCAGACGCTGACCGGAGACGGGGAAGTTCTCCACGGCCCGCTGGGTCTGCGCCCGCCACTTGGCGTGCACGGGAACCCGCATCTCACCCATCGAATCGTGCTCGGTCCGGTACTCGTCGGCGTCGCTCATCGTGTCGTACCTCCTGAAAAAGTTGAGCACTTGTCTTGTTCTGCCTATTCCCAACTGCGTTACCCGCCAGTAAATACCCCGGGTAACCACAACCCGGGGAGGCGCAATGAAAGGCACCGTTCCCAGACTTCGACTCCGTCGCACCATGGCGGCCGCCGCCGCGCTCGTCACCGTTCTGAGCGGCCTGGCGGTGGCCGCTCCCGCGGCAGCGGAGCCCGCCGGCTCCGCGACCGTACCCCTGCCGCCCGAACTCGAGGCCGTCCGGGCCGCCGAGGCGACCGCCCTCTACGGCAGCCCCGCGGAGCGTCCGCCCGCCGAACGCAGGACCTCCCTCGTCTCGCTCGGCGACAGCGAGATCTCCGGTGAGGGCACCGGCACCTACGAGCCCGGTACGAACGGGCCCGACAACTGGTGCCACCGCTCGCCGGACGCCGCCATCCACCGCACCGGAATCCCCGCCGACGTCACGTACAACGTGTCCTGCTCCGGTGCGTCCACTCCCAACATCCGCATCGGCGGCAGCAAGCAGTACGCCGACGAGCTGGTCCAGAGTGACAACCTCGCCGTCAAGGCCCGCAACACCCGCGTCAAGATGGTGTTACTGGTCGCCGGCGCCAACGACGACCTCCAGTTCGGTCCCGTCATGACCGACTGCGTCACCCGCTACATCCTGCTGCAAGGGCCCTGCGAGCCCAAGTACGCACCGGGCTGGCAGGCCCGCGTCGACGGTCTCGTCCCCAAGGTCGAGCAGACCGTGCGCGACCTGCGCACCGTGATGCGCGACGCCGGATACCGGGACGGCGACTACAAGCTGGTCGTCATGGGCTACCCGAGCCCGATCGGACCCGACTTCCGTGACAACCCCGACTTCCCGGGCAAACTGGCCTGCGGCGGGATGGGTTACGACTCCGACACCGTGTGGGGCCGCAACGCCGCCGTCCCCGCCTTCCAACGCGGCATGCGTGAGGCCGCACGCGCGACCGGGGCCGTGTACCTCGACAACTCCCGCCTCTTCCACGGCCATGAGGTCTGCTACCAGGACCCCTGGGCCCGCGGCCTGTACATCGACCTCGGGCACTTCCCCCCGGACGCCAACTCCGTGCGGCAGTCCTTCCACCCCAACATCCGCGGGCACGCCGCCTTCGCGTCCTGCCTGACCCAGCTCTACAACTCCGGTCTGCGGGAGGCGAGCTGCGCGGACGTCGACTCGACGGGTAGGCCGGCCCTGGTCCCGTACGCCTGGGACGACGCCTTCAAGCCGCTGCGGAACGAGGGGACCGGCGACTGCCTGGACGTCGACGGCGCCACGAGCGCGAACGGCACCGGTGCGCTCGGCTGGGACTGCCACGGCGGCCGTAACCAGGGCTGGTGGCACGACTCCGCCCGTGGCACCGTCCACACGGAGCTGTCCCAGGACCGCTGCCTGGATGTGCCCGCCGGTGACTACCGACCGGGCACGGCCCTGACCGTCTGGGACTGTCACGGCGGCCCCAACCAGAAGTTCGTCCGCGACGGAGCCACGATCCGGCCGGCGTCCGCGACCGGGGTCTGCCTGACCCACGGCGCGTCGAACGAGCCGATCCGGCTCCGGGCTTGCGACGGCTCGGCGAACCAGCGCTTCGCCTGACCGGGGAGCACGGCACCGCGGACGGCGCTACGCGTCGGACGCGGTGCCGTGCTTTCCTGCGTCGGGGGTGACGAAGGAGCCCTTGCCTCGCACTGTGACGACGAGCCCACGCTCCCGGAGTTCCTGCGTCGCGCGGCGAGCGGTGAGACGAGCGACGCCGTACTCCTCCGCCAGGCGATTCTCGGACGGGATGGGGCGGTCGGGTGCGAGGGTGCCCGAGGCGATCTGCTGGGCGATCGCATTGGCCAGCTGAACGTAGAGAGGCGTGGCGCTTCTCGGATCCAAGGACGTGCCCGACTCGGAAGTATCGCTCATATGTCCAACGTAGAGCGCTGTCCATCTCCACGTATGGGTGGATCCCTCTGTACTTGTATACAGAGGACTGCATGGCGGAGTAGCTTCAGCCAAGTGAAGACCCCGGCGACCGTGCGACCGGTCCCGAGGCATGGCCACCAACTTCAAGGGAGTTGATGACGTGCGGAACCGTTCCTATTCAGTGAGCAGGAGTGAGTTTTGGACCCAGACCTGCGCGACTGGCGCGTCCCGAACGGTTTTGGACGCACTGGTTGCCCGCTTTCGTTCCGCGTCCGGTGGCACGCATCGTGTGTGTGGTCCGGGGATGCGGGGGCGGGTTTCCTCGCGCCCGAGGGTGCCCGGGTCGGCCTGGACGGTCCGATGCCCCGCACGATCGCTCTGGTCGTGCGGGGGCGGTGTCGTCCGTCGCCGGATC
>NZ_JBSGZJ010000384.1:0-6791 GCF_053610925.1 Streptomyces sp. NPDC054847
GCCGTGTACCGCAGAGGTCACTCCACGACGAGGAGTCCTTCACGCAGCCGTCCGGTGATCCGCGACAGCAGCCGGGAGACATGCATCTGGGAGACGCCGAGCTCCGCCCCGATCTCCGACTGCGTCATCTCCTCACCGAACCGCATCTGAAGGATGCGCCGGTCGCGCTCGTCGAGCTCCTCGATCAGCGGCTTGAGCGCCTGCACGTTCTCCGCGATCTCCAGCTCGGCGTCCGGTGCGCCCAGCCGGTCGGACAGCGGCACGGCCCCGTGGTCGGAGGCGTCGTCCATCGGCATGTCGATCGAGCCGGCCGTGTAGCCGTTGCTCGCGACCACGCCCTCGATGATCTCTTCCTCGTCCATCCCGAGGTGTTCCGCGAGTTCGGCCGTGGTGGGTGTGTGGTCGAGCTTCTGCGAGAGCTCGTCGACGGCCTTGGCGAGGTCGATCCTCAGTTCCTGCAGCCGCCGCGGGACGTGCACGGCCCAACTGGTGTCACGGAAGAAGCGCTTGATCTCACCGATGATGTACGGGACGGCGAACGTCGCGAACTCCACCTCCCGGCTCAGCTCGAAGCGGTCGATCGCCTTGATCAGGCCGATCGTGCCGACCTGGATGATGTCCTCCATCTGCTCCGCGCGGTTGCGGAACCGGCCCGCGGCGTACTTCACGAGGGCCAGGTTGAGCTCGATCAGGGTGTTGCGCACGTATTGGTATTCGTGGGTGCCCTCCTCAAGTGAGGCCAGCCGCACGAAGAAGGTCTTCGAGATCTCACGTGCGTCCTTGGGTGCAACCTCCCCCGGGTTCTCCACCTCCGGAAGCCCCAGCTCCACGATTTCCGGGCGCTGCGCTTCAGGCCGCGTGAGTTCGGTCGGGACCGTGCTCGCCGTGGACACTTCGTCCTCCCCTGCTCCGATGTCAGTGCGACAGCGCGCCTACCCGCGACGCCGTGCCGCATGCGTACAAAGTCGAGTTGGCCGAAAACCGACAAGGTCCGGCCCCCCACGTCCTGGGAGGGCCGGACCATTTGACTGCGGGTCAGTTCCAGCTGGCGTGCAGGGGCTTGCCCTCCGCGTAACCGGCCGCGCTCTGAATGCCGACGATCGCCTTCTCCGCGAACTCCTCCAGGGAGCCCGCGCCGGCGTACGTGCACGAGGACCGGACGCCCGCGATGATCGAGTCGATCAGGTCCTCGACACCGGGACGGCTCGCGTCGAGGAACATCCGCGAGTGCGAGATCCCCTCTTCGAACAGGCCCTTACGGGCACGGTCGTACGCCGACTCCTCGCTGGTGCGGTTGCGCACGGCGCGCTTCGACGCCATGCCGAAGGACTCCTTGTAGAACCGACCGTCGGGGGCCTGCTGAAGGTCGCCCGGGGACTCGTACGTGCCGGCGAACCATGAGCCGATCATGACGTTGGACGCACCCGCGGCCAGCGCCATCGCCACGTCGCGGGGGTGGCGGACACCGCCGTCCGCCCAGACGTGCTTGCCGAACTTCTTGGCCTCCGCGGCGCATTCCAGGACGGCCGAGAACTGCGGCCGGCCCACACCGGTCATCATGCGGGTGGTGCACATGGCGCCGGGGCCCACACCGACCTTGACGATGTCCGCGCCGGCCTCGATCAGGTCGCGCACGCCTTCCGCCGCGACGACGTTGCCGGCGACGATCGGCACCTGCGGGTCGAGGGCGCGAACGGCCTTGACGGCGCTGATCATCGACTCCTGGTGGCCGTGCGCTGTGTCGACGACCAGCGTGTCGACGCCCGCGTCGAGCAGCTGCTTGGCCTTGCCGGCCACATCGCCGTTGATGCCGACGGCCGCGGCGATCCGCAGCCGGCCGGCGGCGTCGACCGCGGGGGTGTACAGCGTCGCACGCAGGGCGCCCTTGCGGGTCAGCACACCGGCGAGCCTGCCGGAGCCGTCCACGGCGGGCGCGTAGCGCCGGTTGGCGCCGTCGAGGGTGTTGAACGCCTCGCGGGGGTCGATGTCCGCGTCGAGGAGCAGCAGGTCCTTGGACATGACCTCGGACAGCTGGGTGAACCGGTCGACCCCGGCCAGGTCGTGGTCGGTGACGATGCCGACGGGCCGGCGCTCCTCGTCCACGACGACGCCCGCGCCGTGTGCCCGCTTCGGCAGCAGCGACAGGGCATCGGCGACGGTCTGGTGCGGGACCAGCACGATCGGGGTGTCCAGCACGTGGTGGCGGGTCTTCACCCAGGAGATGACGTCGGTGACGACGTCGATCGGGATGTCCTGGGGGATGACGACGAGTCCGCCGCGGCGGGCGACGGTCTCTGCCATCCGGCGGCCGGCGATGGCGGTCATGTTGGCCACGACCAGCGGCACCGTCGTGCCGGTCCCGTCAGGGGAGGAGAGGTCCACGCCCTGCCGCGAACCGACGGCCGAGCGGCTCGGCACCATGAACACATCGTCGTACGTCAGGTCGTACGGCGGCTTGATGTCGTTGAGGAAACGCACGTGCTTAACATCCCAGTCGATCGGAGTCGGCCCCCCGGCGATGCAGCCGGAGGAAATCGCACGTACTTCAGTCTCCCATGCCGGCACCCCGGAACCGCTCAGGACAATCGTCCAGGTCAGAAGGGGTGCCTTGGTGTGATCGCACCAAGGCGTTCGGCAGCGGGCCGCGGGCCCGCTGCCGCTCAGTCGTCCGGGTCGGCGCGCTCCAGCGCCGGGCGCGGGCCGGGCGCCGCGGTCAGCAGCAGGTCGGCCGCCGCCGTGTCCGTCACAAGGCTGGTGACCAGTCCTGAGCGGAGCACGGCCCCGATCGCCTCCGCCTTGCGCGGGCCGCCGGCGATGGCCACCACCTCGGGAATGCGGCGCAGCCGGTCGGCCTCGACGGTGATGCAGCGCTCTCCCAGGTCGCGGCCGACCCTGCGGCCCTGGGTGTCGAAGAGGTGGGCGGACATCTCGGCGGCCACACCGAGGGAGGCGTAGTGGGCGCGCTCCTCGTCGGAGAGCATGTCGTGGACGGTGGAGATGCCGGGCTCCCAGGAGCCGATCGAGACACAGGCGACGGTGACCTTGTCGAAGTAGTCGAAGGCCCGCGCGATGCCCGTCTGATGGCGCAGCGCCGCTGCCGTCGCGGGGTCGGGCAGCAGCATCGGGGCGTAGATGGGGTGGGCCTCGCCGCCGGACACCTGGGCCGCTCTTCGTACCGCCTCGACGGAGCCGCGCTCCGCGGTGCCCGCGTCGTACACACCGGTGAGCTGGACGACCGTACACGGCGGCAGCCGGTCGAGGGCCGCGGCCATGTGAATGGTGGACCGGCCCCACGCGAGGCCCAGCACGTCGCCCTCGGCCACCAGCTCGCCGAGCAGATCGGCGGCGACCTCGCCCAGGTTCTCCGGGTCGGGCGACTCGTCCGCGCCCTCCGCGGGCGACTCCACGACGACGGCGTGCCGAAGCCCGAAGTGGGCGCGCAGCGCGTCGGAGCGCTCGGCGTCCAGCTCGGCGGGCACCCGGATCTCGATGCGCACGAGATCACGCTCGAGAGCGGTCTCCAGGACCCTGGCGACCTTGAAGCGGCTGACGCCGAACTCCTCGGCGATCTGGATCTTGGACTTGCCCTCGAGGTAGAAGCGACGGGCCATGGCCGCCGCCTGCACAAGCTCAGCGGGTCCCATCCGCAGGGCAGACCGTCCCGCCGACCTAGCAGACACCGCGATCTCCTCACTGCTGTTCATGCCGTACAAACTTGCCGCTGTACACACTCCGGATCCGCCATCCTGTCAGATCCGTGCGCCCTTGATCAGCCCTGCCGGGCCAACATCGGTTGAACAAGCGCGGGCACGGTTCAGTGCCCGCACGCCCAGGCCGCGGAAGCGGTCACCGCCGCCGCCTGGTCACGAAGTTTCCGCACCGCCGCCGCCGGATCGTCCGCGCCGTAGACCGCGGAGCCCGCCACGAACACGTCGGCGCCCGCCTCCGCGCACTGCTCGATGGTCGACGCCGACACCCCGCCGTCGACCTGCAGCCACAGCTGGAGGCCGTGCTTGGAGATGAGCTCCCGGGTGCGGCGGATCTTCGGCAGCATGATGTCGAGGAACGCCTGACCGCCGAAGCCCGGCTCCACGGTCATGATCAGAAGCATGTCGAGTTCGGGGAGCAGATCCTCGTACGGCTCGATCGGGGTGGCGGGCCGGAGGGCCATCGAGGCCCGCGCGCCCTTCGCCCGGATCTCGCGGGCCAGCCGCACGGGCGCGGCGGCGGCCTCGACGTGGAAGGTGACGGACCCGGCCCCCGCCTCGATGTACTGGGGAGCCCATCGGTCGGGATCCTCGATCATCAGGTGGCAGTCCAGCGGGGTGTCCGTCGCCCTGGCGAGCGACTCGACGACCGGCACGCCCAGGGTGAGGTTGGGCACGAAGTGGTTGTCCATCACGTCGACGTGGAGCCAGTCGGCACCCTCGACGGCCTTGGCCTCTTCCGCCAGGCGCGAGAAGTCCGCGGAGAGGATACTGGGGTTGATCTGAACGGCCATGCGCCAAGACTGCCATGTCCCCGGGCAGTTCCCCTCCCCGGGACGGCACTCGGTATGGACCAACGACACACCGGACCGGCCCAGCCCCCCGCAATCCCGGCGATTCGGTCCTCCGCAGCGGCAGATACGGGAGCGTCATGGCGGACGCGCAACACGACACGGCATCCCCGGGGGCGGCCGGAAAGGGATTCGCGCACCTCGTCTGCGGACGGCGCAGCAAGTGGATCGTGCTGGTCCTGTGGCTCGCGGTCATCGTGCTGGCCTTCCCCCTGGCGCAGAAGCTTTCGGACGCACAGGACAACGACGCCTCCTCCTGGCTGCCGGGCAGCGCCGAGTCCACCCAGGTCCTGACCGAGGCGGAGGACTTCCGGCCCGAGGTGATCCCCTCGATCGTCGTCTACGCGCGCGAGGACGGTCTCACCGCCGCCGACCGCGAGCGGATCAGCGCGGACATCGCGGCCGTCAAGGAGTTGCGCGACCACGGGGTGCGCGGCGCCGAGACCCGCGGCCCGGTCTTCGACCGGCCGGCGGATCCGCGGGCCGCCCAGGTCTTCGTACCGATCACCATGGACGAGGAGGGCTGGGAGCGGATCGCCCCGGCCGTCGACTCGGTCCGCGGGGAGACGGGCACCGGCGGCGACGGCCTGTCGGTGCACGTCACCGGGCCCGGCGGCACCGCGGCCGACTTCTCAGAGGTTTTCGAGGGCATCGACTCGACGCTGCTGTTCTCGGCGATGGCCGTCGTGATCGTGATGCTGCTGATCACCTACCGCAGTCCGACGCTTCTGCTGGTCCCGCTCTTTTCGGTGATCGCGGCCCTCGGCGCCGCTCAGGCCGTGATCTACCTGATGGCCGAGCATGCCGATCTGACGGTCAACGGCCAGAGCGCGGGCATCCTGACCGTCCTCGTGTTCGGAGCGGGCACCGACTACGCCCTGTTGCTGGTGGCCCGCTACCGGGAGGAGCTGCGCCGCCACGAGGACCGGCACGAGGCGATGGCGCTGGCCCTGCACCGGGCGGGGCCGGCGGTGCTCGCCAGCGGTGCGACGGTGATCCTCGGCATGCTCGTACTGATGGTGGCGGAGATGAACTCCACGCGCAGTCTCGGTCCCGTCGCCGCGATCGGCGTCGCCGTCGCCCTCGTCGCCATGCTGACGCTGTTCCCCGCACTCCTGGTGATCTTCGGCCGCTGGATCTTCTGGCCGGTGGTCCCGCACCTGGGCTCCCCCGAGCCCACCGAGCGCGGCTTCTGGGCCCGGACGGGACGGTCGATCTCCCGTCGGCCGCGCGCGGTGTGGGGCGCCACGGCGGTCGCTCTCGCGGTGTGCGCCCTGGGTCTCACGCAGCTGCGGGCGGAGGGCATCAGCAACGCCGATTCCTTCACCGGCAAGCCCGACTCGATCACCGGCCAGGAGGTTCAGGCCAGGTACTTCCCGGCGGGCAGCGGCGACCCCCTGGTGGTCATCAGCAACGCGGGGCAGGCCCGTCAGGTGGGCGAGGCGGTGGCCGCGACGCCCGGTGTGGTGCCCACGTCGCTCGGACTGCCGCCCGGTACCGCTCCCGTGCACGAGGGCAGGGTGCTGTTCGAGGCCACGCTGGAGGATCCCGCCGACAGCCAGGCCGCCAAGGACACCGTCGAGCAGGTCAGGGACGCCGTGCACGCCGTCCCCGCCGCGGACGCGCAGGTGGGCGGTGGCACGGCGGCGCTGCTCGACATGGACGCCGCGACGACCCACGACAACATCCTGATCATCCCGCTGGTGCTGCTGGTGGTGCTGCTGATCCTGATGGTGCTGCTGAGAGCCCTGGTCGCGCCGCTGCTGCTGATCGGCACCGTGGTGCTGTCGTTCGCCGCCGCGCTCGGGCTGAGCGCACTCGCCTTCCGGTACCTCTTCGACTTTACGGGCGAGTCGACGGACTTCCCGCTGTTCGTCTTCGTGTTCCTGGTGGCACTGGGCATCGACTACAACATCTTCCTCACGACCCGTATCCGTGAGGAGGCCCGGCGGCAGGGCACCGCGCGCGGCGTGGTCACCGGCCTCGCCGCGACCGGCGCGGTGATCACCTCGGCCGGTCTGGTCCTCGCGGGTACGTTCGCCGCCCTCGGGACGCTGCCCATGGTGGCCTTCGCCGAGATCGGCTTCGCGGTGGCCCTGGGCGTCCTGCTGGACACCCTTGTCGTCCGCTCCGTGCTGGTCACGTCGCTTTTCCTGGACGTGGGCCCGAAGGTGTGGTGGCCCCACGGGCTGTCCCGCGAGGACGCCCGGCACGCGGCCCCGCGGTCGTGAGC
>NZ_JBSGZJ010000385.1:0-6742 GCF_053610925.1 Streptomyces sp. NPDC054847
GCCACCGGGCGGGCCGGCCGCTGCCGGATCAGTGCCGGGCGCGCAGGGCCGCGAGGTTGTCGTAGCTCTTGCGGGCCACCTCGAGGGACTGCCCCGGAACCGTGGCGCTGGGCGCGCCGTCGTGCTCGATCATCGGGTTGTGGTAGTTCTTCGCCCCCACCCGCCTGAAGAACCTTCGGTAGTCGATGTCGCCCTCTCCGAACGTCACCATGTCGTAGCCCTGGCCGTTCTGGGCGTTGACCGTGCCGTCCTTGGCGTGGAACAGCGGGTAGCGCACGTTGTGGCGGACCACCAGACCGGCCGGGTCGAAGACCTGCTCCACCGTGGAGCCGTCGTGCGCGGTGTACGTGTGGAACTTGTACTGCGCCACGTGCGCCCAGTAGATGTCCATCTCCAGCCAGACGTCGCGGGGGTCGGTCACCTCCAGGAAGTACTCGAGCTTGCGGATGCCGGAGCTGCGGGTCGGCCGGCCCTGGGCATCCAGCGGACCGCCGTCGAGCAGGAACCCGTACGCCGAGTCGTGGTTGTGGGTGTAGAGCTTGATGCCCTCGCTGCGGGCGATCGCGCCCAGCGCGTTCCACTTCTCCGCGGCGACGTCCCAGTCGGCCCGGTAGGAGCTGCCGGTCGGGTCGCCGCCGGTGCCCATGTGTGCCATGCCGAGGATGTTGGCGATCTCGAGATGGCGCTTGAAGGTGTCGAGGTCGGACGGGGTCAGCGGCCAGGAGCCGGGGATGAAGCCGTGGTTGCCCTGCGCCGTCAGCCCGTACTCGTCCAGCCAGGACCGCATGAGCTTCGCGCCCGCGACGGTCTCCAGGTTCGCGCCGCCCGGGGCGTTCGCGTGCTGGCGGTAGCCGGCGAACTCGACCTGCTTGTAGCCGTAGCGGGACAGCTGCTGGAAGACCTCGCGGAAGCCCGAGGGAAGATCCGTGGACAACGGGTCGCGGCCGGTCGCGTCACGGACGGTGTAGAGGATGATGCCGCGCTTGTGGGGCGGGACCAGAGCGGAACGGCCGTGGTCCTCGGCTCTGTCGTCCGCCGTGTCCACGGCCAGGGCCGGCGAGGCACCGAAGACGGGGGCGGCGATCGCCGCGGCAGCGGCGGCGGTGCAGGTGCTGAGGAAGCGGCGGCGGCTGACGCCGAGCGAGCGGCGCAGGCTGTCGCCGGTGACGGAATCGTCGTTGAACGAGGTCACGGTGATCTCTCTTTCCTTCACGGGGGTGCGGACGCGTGACGGTCGCCGCCTCAGTCGAGGCCGGCGAGCCGCAGCAGCAGGGACTTCACATCGGTGGCCGCGACGCGGCCGGTGACGGCGCGGGGGGTGGAGCACAGGAGGAGCGGACCTTCTTCGTCGCTCGCGGGAAGGCGGCCGTGGCTGCCGCGGATCGGTGACGGGTCGAGCGGCACGACCGCGAGGCGGTAGCGCATGCCGAGCTTCTTGCGGGCCACGGCCTTGGCGGCCTTGAGCCGTACATACGGGTCGTGCGGGTCCATGAACAGCTCGACGGGGTCGTAGCCCGGCTTGCGGTGGATCTCGACGAGCTGCGCGAAGTCGGGGGCGCGGTCGTCGTCGAGCCAGTAGTAGTACGTGAACCAGGCGTCGGGTTCGGCGACCGCGACCAGCTCGCCGGAGCGGGGGTGGTCGAGACCGTGGGCCTTCTTGCCCTCGTCGTCGAGGAGTTCATCGAGGCCGGGCAGCCCGTCGAGCGCCTCTCGGACGGCGTCGAGGTCCTCGGGGCGCCGCACGTAGACGTGGGCGAGCTGGTGGTCGGCGACGGCGAACGCACGGGAGGTCATCGGGTCGAGGTACTCCATGCCGTCCTGGGTGTGGACCTCCAGCAGACCGGCGCGGCGCAGGGCGCGGTTGATGTCGACGGGACGGCTGACCCGGGTGATGCCGTACTCCGACAGGGCGACCACCGTGCGGCCCTCGCGCTCTGCGTCGTCGAGCAGCGGGCCGATGACGGCGTCGAGGTCGGCGGCGGCACGCAGCGAGCGGGGGTCGTCGGGGCCGTAGCGCTGGAGGTCGTAGTCCAGGTGCGGCAGGTAGCACAGGGCCAGGTCGGGCCGGCGGGTGCGCATGATGTGGCGGGTCGCGTCGGCGATCCACCGGCTGGAGACGATGTCGGCGCCCGGCCCCCAGAAGTGGAAGAGGGGGAACGTGCCGAACTTCTCGGTGAGTTCGTCGTGGAGGGCCGGAGGGCGGGTGTAGCAGTCCGGTTCCTTGCGGCCGTCGGCGTAGTAGACGGGCCGGGGGGTGACGGTGATGTCGGTGTCGGCGCCCATCGCGTACCACCAGCAGATGTTGGCGACGGTGTAGCCGGGGTGGGCGCGGCGGGCCGCGTCCCAGATCTTGTCGCCCGCCACCAGACCGTTGTGCTGGCGCCACAGCAGGACGTCGCCGAGCTCGCGGAAGTACCAGCCGTTGGCGACGATGCCGTGTTCGGACGGGAGGACACCGGTCAGGAACGTCGACTGCGCGGCGCAGGTGACGGCCGGCAGCACGGTGGTCAGGTTGGCCTGCGAGCCGGCGGCGGCGAGCGCCTTGAGGCGGGGCATGTGGTCCAGCAGCCGGGGGGTGAGGCCGACCACGTCGAGGACCAGCAGCGGGGTGGGGCGCGTGTCGCTCATGGCAGTTCCTTGAGGCCGAGGTCGGTCAGCAGGTCGCGGGCCAGGGTGAGTTCGGCGGCGATGCCGTCGGCGAGCTGCCCGCGGTTGCGGGGCCGCAGCTCCGGCGGGAGGGCCTGCCAGGTGTATGTCTCGACCTCGAGGTGGCGGGTCCGCGGCTCCGGGCCGCCCACGAGCCGGGTCAGGGTGTCCTGGAGGACGGGCAGCGTCGAGGTGAGCGGCTCGGCGGGCGGCGCGTGCAGGGGGACGTGGAAGTGCGCCCGCCAGGGGCCGCCGTCGGGGAGCGCGCCTCCGGCGACGGCCTCGTCCAGGTCGTCCGTCCCGCGCAGGCCGGCGGCGGTGAGGGTACGGGTCTGGTGCAGGAAACGCGGCTCCGCGAAGGCGGCCAGCGCCTGGCGCACCTCCGGCAGGTGCGGGTTCTCCGCGTGCAGCGCGGCGGACAGTTGGGCCTTCGGAACGGTGACGCCGGCCGCGGCGAGGGCGGCGAGGGCGGATTCCGGGTCCTCGAAGGAGGTGGCGAGATGGCAGGTGTCGACGCAGACGCCGATCCGGTCGCCCGGGACGGCGGTGAGCGGTCCGATCGCGTCGGCGGTGGTCTCCACGGTGCAGCCGGGTTCCGGTTCGAGCGCGATCCGGACGGACTTGCCGGTCAGTTCCTCGAGGGCGTCGAGCCGCTCGGCGAGGGTGGTCAGCGCGGTGCGGGCGATGGCGGCGGCCTCGTCGTCGAAGCCGGTGCGCCAGGCGAGCGGGAGGGTGGAGATGGTGCCCTCCGTGATGTCGTCGGGCAGCAGCGCCGCGAGGAGCCGGGCGAGGTCGGTGGTGTGGGTCAGGCGTACGGGGTCGGTCCAGTCCGGCGTGTAGACGCGGTACTTGACCTCTTCCGCGCCGAAGCCCTCGTAGGGGAACCCGTTGAGTGTCACGACCTCGAGACCGCGCCGCTCCAGCTCGGCGCGCAGTCCCCGCAGGGCCGCCGGGTCGGTGACCAGGGCGCGGGCGGCGTCCCTCGCGAGCCACAGGCCGATGCCGAGCCGGTCGCGGCCGAGGCGCTTGCGAACCGGTTCGCAGTGGTCACGCAGCTGCGCGAGGACGCCCTCCAGTGTCTCCGCGGGGTGGACGTTGGTGCAGTAGGAGAGGTGGACGGTCGAGCCGTCGGGGTGACGGAAGCGCATCCTCTGCTCCCCTCATTCCCCGCCGCGGAGGATGGAGTTGCCCTCGTGCAGGCCCTCCGGCTCCGGGATGTCGAGCTGGAGCCGGCCGCTGAGGCCGTAGAAGGCGACCGGGTTGCGCCACAGGACCTGGTCGACGTCGTCCTCGGTGAAGCCGGCCGCGAGCATGGCGTCGCCGACCTTGCGGGTCTTCAGCGGGTCGCTTCTGCCCCAGTCGGCGGCGGAGTTGACGAGCACCTTCTCCGTCCCGTGGTTCCGCAGGATCGTGACCATGCGGTCCTCGTCCATCTTGGTGTCGGGGTAGATGGAGAACCCGAGCCAGCAGCCGCTGTCGGCGGCGGGCTTCACGGTCGTCTCGTTGAGGTGGTCGAGGAGGACCCGCTCGGTGGGCAGGTTCGACTCACGGATGACGTCGACGGTGCGGTGCAGGCCGGCGAGCTTGTCGCGGTGCGGGGTGTGGACCAGGGCGGGCAGACCGTGGTCGGCGGCCATCTGGAGCTGCGCGGCGAGCGCCGTGTCCTCCGCGGGGGTCATCGAGTCGTAGCCGATCTCGCCGACCGCGACGACCGAGTCCTTGACGAGATAGCGGGGCAGCGCGTCGAGGACGGGCGTGCAGCGGGGGTCGTTGGCCTCCTTGGGGTTGAGCGCGATGGTGCAGTGGTGGGCTATTCCGTACTGGGCGGCGCGGAACGGCTCCCAGCCGAGAAGGGCGTCGAAGTAGTCGAAGAAGCTGGCCGGGGAGGTGCGGGGCTGGCCGAGCCAGAACGACGGCTCCACGAGGGCGCGCACACCGGCGGCGTACATGGCCTCGTAGTCGTCGGTGGTGCGGGACGTCATGTGGATGTGGGGGTCGAAGATGCGCATCACAGCTCCTGGGGCCGCTGGGGCTTCTCGCCGGTCAGGGTCAGCACGCGGTCGAGATCATGGGGGATGTCGCGGCCGGCCGCGGTGCGCTCGGCGGCGTAGTCGGAAAGCATGCGGGCGAGTTCGCCGTCGCCGCGGGCCCGCCGGTCGAGGTCCGCGACGTGGTCGAGGGGCACCCCGGTGAACAGGCACTTGAGCACGGCGTGCCGCCAGGCGTGCGCGTCGAGATGGGCGGCGGCGTAGGGGCCGACGGCGGCGGAGACGAGCCGGGTGTCGTTGGTGCGCAGGGCGTCGTCGAGCAGATGCACGGCGTGCGGTCCTTCGACGAGGGACGGCAACGCCCGCAGCACGGCGCGGCGTTCGGCGGCACTGCCCTGCCGGTAGAGCCGGGTCAGGGTGTCGAGGCCCGCCCGCGCCTGTGTCAGCAGCAGGGTACGGACGGCGTCCGCGTTGTCCTGCCCGCAGTGGCGGCCCGCGGCGGCGAACCGGAGTTCCCAGGTGTGCGCGGTGTACGGGGAGGACGGCGCCGGCGGTGCCTGTGCGGCGCGGGCCGCCTCGGCCAGTGCTTCGCCGAGCCAGGCGCGGGCCGTGTCGTCGGCCAGCCGGGCCTCGACTTCCTGACGGGTCCAGGGTGCGGTCTGCGTCACGGTGCCGGTGCTCCCTTCGCGACTGCGGTACGGAGGAACTCGATGGATTGGCGGGCCAGTTCGGGGCCCGCGTGGGAGTGGCGGGGCAGCTCCACGACGGTCAGACCCTGGTAGCCGGTGGCGGCGAGGGCCTCGAGCACCGGCGGGAAGTCGATCTCGCCGTCGCCGAAGGGCAGATGCTCGTGCACGCCGCGCCGCATGTCCTCGATCTGGACGTGCCGCAGCCAGGGGCCGGCCGCGTGGACGCAGTCCGCGGGCGGGTCGGGCTCCAGGCACTGGCAGTGGCCGATGTCGAGGGTGAGGCCGAGGGGTGTGGGGTTGCCGAGGGCGGTGCGCAGCTGATGGAAGCCGGCGAGGTTCTCCAGCAGGTGGCCGGGCTCGGGTTCGACGGCGACGGGGACGCCGGCGACGGCCGCGGCGTCGAGCACGGGCAGGATCGCCTCCTCCAGCCGCTTCCACGCGGTGTCCGCGTCGGTGCCGGGCGGGGTGATGCCGCTGAAGCAGTGCACGGCGTGCGCGCCGAGGTCCGCCGCCACCTTGACGGCGGTGACCAGCAGCCGGGTGCGGGCGGCGCGTGCCTCGGGGTCGGGGTCGAGCAGGGACGGGCCGTGCTTGCGACGCGGGTCGAGGACGTAGCGGGCTCCCGTCTCCACCGTGGCGGTGAGGCCGAGTTCCCCGAGCCGGCGGGCAACGTGGCCGGTGCGCGCGGCGAGTCCGGGGGCGAGGGGGTCGAGGTGCATGTGGTCGAGGGTGAGTCCGACACCGTCGTAGCCGAGGTCGGACAGCAGCCCGAGGGCGTCGTCGAGACGGAGGTCCGTCAGCCCGTTGGTGCCGTAGCCGAACCGGAGCCGGCCGCCGTCCGCGCCGTCGCCGGACCGGGCGTCGGGGGCCGGGCCGGTACGGGCGTCCGCGCCGGCTCCCGGGCGGGTGGGGGTGCCGGAGCGGGCGCCGGCGCCACCGTTGTCCGCGCCCGGTCGGTCGTCGGGACCTGGCCGGGTGCCATGGCCGGTACCGGGGACCGGACCGCCGCCTGGGCGCGGGTGGGCGCCAGAACGGGCGCCGGCGCCACCGTTGTCCGTTCCCGGTCGGGCGTCCGGGCCGGCTCCCGGGCGGGTGCCATGGCCAGTTCGAGCGTCGGGGCCGGTACGGGTGGCCGACTCGGTACCGGGGGCCGGGCCGGTGCCGGGGGCCGGTTGTGTTCCCGGGCGGGGGGCGGGGCTCATGTCGGGCTCACCTTCCGTGCGAGCTTGCGGGCGAGCGGTACGAGCCCCATCACCGCGAGCCCGGTGACGCCCGCCCCGGACCGGGCCGCCAGGGCGGCCTGCAGCGGGATCATGGCGCGGATGCCGCCGCCGACGGCGCGCTGGGTCAGCGGCGGGGACGGGTTGAGCGCGGCGTGGAGGTAGGGGACGGCGGCGGTGCGGGCGTACGCGGCGGCGA
>NZ_JBSGZJ010000386.1:0-6741 GCF_053610925.1 Streptomyces sp. NPDC054847
CCTCCGGAGGACTGTGACGCGCGGCATGCCGCGCGTCACGGAACGACCACGCCACGCCGGGATGTCATACAAGCCCACCGGCCCTGTGGACAGTCGCGTCCGCGGGTTCGCCGGGACGTACGAGACTGAGCCCGTGATCCGAAACGACGCAATCGACCGCCTTCCCGTCCGCCATGCCGTCGACGAGCTGCTCGGCGCGCTCGACGAGCACGGCACGGCCGTGCTGTGCGCTCCGCCGGGCACGGGCAAGACCACGCTGGTGCCGCTGGTCCTCGCCGAGACCGGCGCCAGGGTCGTGGTCGCGGAGCCACGACGGATAGCGGCGCGCGCGGCGGCGCGGCGGATGGCCTGGCTCCTCGGCGAGAAGGTGGGCGGCCGGGTGGGCTTCACCGTCCGCGGCGAGCGCGTGGTCGGTCCGGAGACCGTCGTGGAGGTGGTCACCACCGGCGTGCTGCTGCAACGGCTGCAGCGCGACCAGGAGCTGGCCGGGGTGGACGCGGTGATGCTCGACGAGTGCCATGAGCGCCATCTCGACGCCGACACCGTCGCCGCCTTCCTGCTGGATGTCCGCGGCACCCTGCGCCCGGAGCTGCGGCTCCTGGCGGCCTCCGCGACGACGGACGCGGAAGGGTGGGCGCGGCTCCTGGGTGACGCGCCGGTGGTGCGGGCCGAGGGCGTCGCGCACCCGGTCGAGGTCGTCTGGGCCCCTCCGGCCCGTCCGGCCCGTCCGCCGCACGGGATGCGGGTCGATCCCGCGCTGCTGACGCATGTGGCGTCGGTGGTGCGCAGGGCCCTCGATGAACGTGAGGGGGACGTGCTCTGCTTCCTGCCGGGCGTGGGTGAGATCGGCCGGGTGGCCGGGCAGCTCGCCGGGGTGGACGCGGAAGTCCTTCAGGTGCACGGCCGGGCGCCGACGGCCGTCCAGGACGCGGTGCTCTCCGGGGGCGACACCCGCCGGGTGATCCTCGCGACGTCGGTCGCCGAATCGTCGCTGACCGTGCCCGGAGTGCGCGTGGTCGTGGACTCCGGGCTGGCACGTGAGCCGCGCACCGACCACGCGCGGGGCCTGAGTGCTCTCACGACCGTCCGGGCTTCGCAGGCCTCCGGCCGCCAGCGCGCGGGCAGGGCCGGCCGCGAGGGGCCCGGCACGGTGTACCGCTGCTGGACGGAGGCCGAGGACACCCGGCTCCCGCGTTTCCCCGCCCCGGAGATCAAGGTCGCGGATCTCACGGCGTTCGCGCTGCACGTGGCGTGCTGGGGCGACCCGGCAGCCGCCGGCCTGGCACTGCTGGACGCTCCCCCGCCGGGCGCGATGGCCGCCGCGGGCTCCGTGCTGGCCGCGATCGGCGCGGTCGACGCCTCTGGCAGGGCCACCGGCCGTGGCACCCGGATGTCGCGACTGGGCGTGCATCCGCGGCTGGCCCGGGCTCTTCTCGACGGCTCCGCGCAGGTGGGCGCCCGGCGCGCGGCCGAGGTGGTGGCGCTGCTGAGCGACGAACCGCCGCGTGAGTACGGGGACGACCTGGCGGGCGCCTGGCGCGCGGCCCGGCGCGGCAATGACGCGTACGGGGCGCGGTGGCGTGCGGAGACCCGTCGGCTGGAGTCGTCCCTCGGCGGCGCCACGAGGCACCCGGCAGGGCCGTCGGGCGACGACGCCGTCGCTGGGCTCGTCGCCGCGCTCGCGTTCCCGGAGCGGGTGGCGCGGGGGCGCGGCGACGGGGCGTATCTCATGGCCTCCGGCACCGGAGGCCTGCTCGACGCGGGGTCGGCACTGTGCGACGCGCCCTGGCTGGCGGTCGCCGTCGCCGACCGCCCCGCCACCGCCGTGTCCGCGCGGATCAGGCTCGCCGCCGTGCTCGACGAGGACGGCGCCCGCCGCGCCGCCTCGCATCTTCTGTCCCGTAGCGAGGACGTCCACTGGGAGGACGGCGACGTCGTGGCCCGGCGCGTGGAGCGGCTGGGCGCGGTCGAACTGTCCGTCCGTCCCTTGAGCAACCCGGACCCGGGGCTGGTACGGCAGGCACTGCTGGAGGGCCTGCGCCGGGAAGGGCTCGGACTGCTGCACTGGACGCGCGAGACGCAGGGGCTGCGCGAGCGGCTCGCCTTCCTGCACAGGGTGCTGGGGCCACCGTGGCCGGACGTGTCGGACGCCGAGCTGCTCGAGCGGGCCGACGAGTGGCTGGAGCCGGAGTTGTCCCGTGCCCGGCGGCGGGCGGACCTCGGCCGCATCCAGGCCGGTCAGGCCTTGCAGCGGTTACTGCCGTGGGCGACCGGCGACGCGGCCAGGCTGGACGAGCTCGCGCCGGAGCGGATCGAGGTGCCGAGCGGGTCCCGGATACGGGTCGAGTACGGCGGGGAGCAGCCGGTGCTCGCGGTGAAGCTCCAGGAACTGTTCGGGCTGCGCGAGACGCCTGAGGTCGCCGGCGTACCTGTGGTGGTGCATCTCCTCTCCCCCGCCGGCCGTCCTGCGGCGGTCACCGCGGATCTCGGTTCGTTCTGGCGTGAGGGCTACCGGGCGGTGCGGGCGGAGCTGCGCGGCCGGTATCCGAAGCACCCCTGGCCCGAGGACCCGGCGACGGCGGAACCGACACGGCACACGAAGGCGCGGCTCAGACCCTGAGCGGCTCCGGCGCGGGCGCGACGCCCGCGGGGTCAGGGCGGCGGCGTGCCTCCAGCCACAGGGCGAGCGCCGACAGTCCGGCGCCGGCGACGAGGAACCCCCACGGAAGGTAGGAGGTCATGAGCAGGACCGTACGGCGCTGGGAGGTGACCAGTTCGACCGTGGAGTCGACGTAGTCGGGGCGCATCTTCACATGCCCTGCGAAGGCGGTGACCTTGTCGCGCCCACCGAGCAGGGAGCCGCCGCGCAGTTCTTCCCGGTGGATCTCCTCGCCGTTGACGGGCGCTCCGGTGACGGGCTCCACCCAGAACATGCGCTTGGTGGTGTACCAGCGGGTGGTGCCGGTCTGCTTCTCGAGCGTGGTCGCGTCGATTCCGGGGATCGGCATCCTCTTCGGGTAGGGCACCTTCGTCCAGGGGATGGTCTGCTCGAAGTAGTACACCTCCAGACCGCGGAACTCCCGGGTGCCCTTGTAGTGGATGGGTGCGGACGTCCGGGCCTGGGCGTCGAAGTACACGTAGTCCCGTTTCTCGGTGAGGAACGGCCACTTGAACTCGATGCCCTCGCGCCGCACCGGGTCGCCGTCGACGGACTCGCCGGTGGCGTGTACCGGCTCCTGGGTGTGCGCGTCGAAGATGTAGCGCTCGGGGATCCGCGACACCATCGCGCCGTCGGGCCCCTGGATGTAGGAGAGGGAGTCCCAGACGACGATGTCGCGGCCGGCGGTGCGTTCGATCCGCTCGGACTCCTCCACGTTGCCCTTGAGGGTCTGCACGATGGTGACCTTCTCGACCTTCTTCGCCTCGAGGGTGCCGTAGTCGAGGAGCGTCGCGGGCTTCGCCTCGAGCACCATCTCCTGGTACTGGCCGGCGGGGATCTTGGCGAGCCGTGGGAAGGCGTACCAGCGCAGCAGCGGCGACAGGGCGGCGAGGAAGACGGCGAGGGCGACGAGGACGAGGCCTGCTCTGCTGCGCATGGCGGCCCTCAGTCCTTGGGGCCGGGGACAGTGGTCAGCAGCGGCTCCGGCGAGGTCTCGCCGGCGGGTGCGCCGATCGCCGTGACGGTGAGCACGAGGGCGAGGGCGGCGGCGAGTCCGACGGCGGCGGCCACGAGGACGCGCATGCTCGGCCTCCCGGACTGATTTGATAGGTCGTCAGGTCTGGGCACCGTAGCAACGTGGCCGGAAGAAGAGAACAGACAGCACCGCCCCTGTCCCGGCGGGCGGGGCAAGGGCGGTGCGGGCAGAGCGCTCGGTCAGGGGGCCGTCGACCCGGAAGGCGAGGGGGAAGGCGACGGGGTCGCGCTCGCCGGTGCCGTCACCTGGAGTTCGATGTCCAGGCTGCCGCCGCCGGGAGCGGTGAGACGGAGGACGAAAGTGCCCTGATTACCGTCGGCGAAGACCTTCGGAAGCTCGAGCACGCCGTCGGCGCCGGTGCGGAGCCCGGTCAGGGTGCGGACGACCGTGCCGTCGGCCTGCTTGAAGTACGGGCCCTTGTCGTTCTCCGCCCCGGTCTCCTTGGAGACGATCATCGTGGCGGAGACCGCGACACCGGAGGCGGCGACTCCGTCGCATGCGGCCCTGACGCGGATGACGTCCGCGAACTCGCCGCCGGCGGTGGCCGTCAGGTCCTTGGTGTCGGTCCGGACGATGCTGTCCGCTTCCCGCTCGGTGACGGTGGCCTTGAACTCGACGCCGGGCAGGGAACGCTCGACGACGGTGGCCCGCACCGTGAAGGCACCGGTCCGCTCCCCCGCGACCAGCACCGGGGCGCTGACCGTGCCGTCCGCACCTGTGGCCACGACGGCGTCTGTGCGGCCATCGGTGAAGCGGGTGTCGGTGTCACCGACGATCATGAACCGAACGGCCACCTTGGCGACGGGCTGCCCCTTGGCGTTCTCCGCGCGGACCGTGACACGCTCGGTGAACTGCCGGCCGGCCACGGCCGTCAGCGTCCCGGTGCCCGCGTCCTCGATACGGCTCACGGGCGCCGGGGCCGGAGTGGACGTCGGGGGCGGGGTGGGCGTGGGCGTCGGCGTGGGGGCGGGGTCCGATGGGCTCGGCGTGGGGCTCGGCGTCGGCTTCGGCGCGGGCTTCGACGGACTCGGCACAGGGGTGGTGGGGCTCGGCGTCGGCAGCGGGCCCGAGCTGTCGGGACCGTCGCCCACCGGCAGAACACCGGCCCCGTCGGGGACCTGATGGGCGCCGCGCTTGTAGTACTCGAACCAGGACAGCACCGTGCGCAGGTATTCCCGCGAATGGTTGTAGCCGAGGATCGCCTGGTCGAGGTCGTCCTTGTTGCCGAGGTCGCGGCCGTTGGCGCAGAGATAGCGGCCCGCGGCGAGCGCCGCGTCGTAGATGTTGTTGGGGTCCTTGCGGCCGTCGGCGTTGGCGTCCTGGCCCCAGGTCTCCCATGTCTGCGGGATGAACTGCATCGGCCCCACGGCACGGTCGTGCACCGTGTCGCCGTCGTAGGCTCCGTTGTCGGAGTCCGAGATGTTCGCGAAGCCGACGCCGTTGAGGACGGGACCGAGGATCGGTGTGAGCGTCGTGCCGTTCGCGTCCACCCTGCCGCCCCTGGCCTGACCGGACTCGACCTTGCCGATGGCGGCGAGCAGCTGCCAGGGCAGCCGGCAGGCCGGGTCGGACGCGGCGATGGTCTGCTCGGCCTGCTTGTAGGCGGCGAGAACGGAGGCGGGTATACCGGCCTCACCCACGCCGAGTTCCGGCAGGTCGCCCGAAGTGCCGGGCTTGTCGGGTGTGTTCAGCGGCGGGAGGTCCGTGTAGTACGGGGAGTTTCCGGTCACCGGCGTGCCGGGCGGCGGGGCGGCGTCCGAGGCCTCCTGCCCGGTGCCCGAGGTGGCGGACGTGACGCCGGGCGCCTGTGAAGCGGAGAGTGCGGCCACAGCGGCGGCGGCAACCGCCGTCGTCGTCGCTCCCCTACGCAGCCGGCGGCCGAATTGCGCTGCCATACGTCTGTTCCCTCCCCATCAGCTGCTGTTCGCGCTCCCCAGCGCGGACTCACGTGACCCTAGTGCACCTTGAGACATCGGGACACCGTGCGCTGACCGGTTTTCACTACTTCGCCACCTCCTGGTCCTCGCCGGATTCCGGACGCCCCTCGCCGCAAGGCATCACGCATACTGGGCCCACTGATCAACATCGGTCACAGGGGGCGTCGCCATGCCGTTCACCATCAGCCACGCCGCGGCGGTACTGCCGGGGCTGCGGAGGAACGGGACCGCGCGCGGCCCCCTGTGCGCCTCGGCACTCGTCCTCGGGTCGTTCGCACCGGACACGACGTACTTCGCGGCGAGTCTCCTTCCCGACGCGATGGGCTACGGCGAGGTGACACACGGGGTGTTGGGCGTGCTGAGCGTCGATGTCGCCATCACCGCGGTACTCGTCTGCCTCTGGCTGCTGATGCGGGACCCGCTCGTCGCGCTGCTGCCGGCGGCACAGCAGGGCCGGGTGTACACACTGCTGCGCGGGCGGAAGAGGGTCCGGCCGCCGGTCACCGCGGCCCTGTGGTTCTACGTCTCGGCGGTGATCGGGGCCAGTACGCATGTCGTGTGGGACGCGTTCACCCATTTCGACCGGTGGGGCGTGCGGATGATTCCTGTCCTCGGGGAGGTCGTCGCGGGTTTCCCGCTCTACACGTACACGCAGTACGGCAGTTCCGCCGTGGCTCTCGTCGCGCTGGTGTGGTTCACGGCGTCGGCGCTGCGGCGTGCGCCGGCGTCACCGGAAGCGCCGGTGATGCTGCTCGGCCGCCGGGACCGGCTGCTGGCGGCAGGGCTCATCGCGGTGTGCGTGCTGGCGGGCGTCGCGCACCGCTGTGTGCGCTGGTACCAGTACTGGGGCGGGATCGAGACGCCGCTCGACATCATCCCGACGGCCTGCTTCGGGGCGGGGGCCGGGCTGGCCGTGGGGCTGGTGCTGTACGCCACGGCGGCGCGGGTGCGTGAGCGCGGGCGGGGACCGGTCACGGAGAGCTCCGAGGCGCCGCCGCTGGCGGAGCGGGGAGTGCGTCAGGGGTGACGGGTCCCTGCCGCCCGGCGCGCGGAGTTCATGTGCCGGGGACTGTCGGACGCGAACGGCGGCACGCCCCCGGCGCGGGGCG
>NZ_JBSGZJ010000387.1:0-5274 GCF_053610925.1 Streptomyces sp. NPDC054847
GTTCTACTCTGGTGCGAGCAAGCGGACATCCCGTACGAATCACCGGTACGGATCAGGAAGCCCTCCGGGAGTGCACAGATGGATCACAGCGGGCACGGCACGACGATGGATCTGCCGCCGTTCACGCTGGGGCGGGGCCTCGAGTTCTCACCGGACGTGTTCTTCCTCGTCGGCTGCCTCCTCGCGCTCGGCCTGTACGGCTGGGGTGTCGCACGGCTGCGGCAGCGGGGCGACAGCTGGCCGGTGAGCCGGACGGTCTGGTTCACCGTCGGTGTGCTGAGCATCGCGCTGATGATGTGCACCAAGCTGAACGACTACGGCATGGTCATGTTCAGCGTGCACATGGTGCAGCACATGGTGATCAGCATGCTGTCGCCGATCGTCCTGCTGCTGGGCGCGCCGATCACGCTGGCGCTGCGGGCGCTGCCCGTCGCCGGCCGCGGCCGCAAGGGGCCGCGCGAGGTGCTGCTGATGCTGCTGCACAGCCGCTACATGCGGATCGTCACGCATCCGGTCTTCACGATCCCGCTCTTCATCGCCAGCCTGTACGGGCTGTACTTCACTCCGCTGTTCGACTTCCTGATGGGGTCGAAGACCGGGCACATCGCGATGATGGTCCACTTCCTCGCTGTCGGCCTGGTGTTCTTCTGGCCGATCATGGGCGTGGACCCGGGACCGCACCGGCCCGGTTATGTGATGCGGATGCTGGAGCTCTTCGCCGGTATGCCCTTCCACGCCTTCTTCGGCATCGCGCTGATGATGGCGACGGAGCCGATGATCGGGGCGTACCGCAATCCGCCGGCCTCCCTCGGCATCGACGCGCTCTCCGACCAGAACGCCGCGGGCGGGATCGCCTGGGCGTTCAGCGAGATCCCGTCCGTGGTGGTGCTGCTCGCGCTGGTCTTCCAGTGGTACCGCTCCGACCAGCGGCTGGCCAAGCGAAGGGACCGGGCGGCGGACCGCGACGGGGACCAGGAGCTCGCGGCGTACAACGCCTATCTCGCCTCCCTCCAGGCACGCGGCAACTGAGGCGTGCGAGTCGTCACCGGCCGGTAGCGCCGGGCCCTCCTCAGGGGCGACGATTGTCCTCGACGGCCCCCGCCGTCGAAGGAGGGCACATATGTCCGGTTCGACGAAAGCGATGGGAGTGCTGACCGTCGGGGCCCTGGTGGTCGTGACGGCGTACACGGCGGCTCTCGGCAGCAACGGCTGGCTCTGGTTCGCCTGGGTGGTGCTCGGGACGGTGACCATCGGAGTGGTGGCCTCGAAGGGCACCTGAGCCGCTCACGCCCGCCCGGCTGTCGCGGGCCCGGTCAGAAGCGGAAGACGGCCCCGGTCGCCACCGCGAGTTCGCAGGCGTTGGCGAAGGTCTTGTGCCAGGCGGTCGGTCTGCCGCGCCAGGCGCCGGTGGCACTGACCGTCACCGGGTCGTACTGCTTGGTGCACGGGTGCCGCTCCCCCGACAGCCGGTCCAGGTCACCGCGCGCGGCGTCCAGTGCGGCGCACGCGGCCGCCGCCTCCGGGTGGGGCCCCGCGGGCACGGGGCTGCAGTGCAGCAGCACGCCGCGGATCCAGGTGTTCTCCGATCCCGAGAGGGTCAGGAACAGCCCGCGCGACGGCTTGGCGGCCGGGGCCGCGTCCGGGACCATTTCGGGCAGCTCCGCGACGGCGACCGTGCCGGGCCCGTCGGGCACGGGGGAAGCGGACGACGCCGCGGCGGGTACGGCCGCGGCGGCGGTGAGTAGGGCGGCTGCGGCAAGAACGGCACTGCGGTGCATCCGGTGCTCCTGGCGGGGAAGCCGACTCTCGGCCGGCGCTGTCTGGGCGAGCCATAGAGCACTCCGCGGACACGGCCGGTGGCAACGCGCCACGCCGCGCCCTGGCACGTACGGGTGCTCCGGGTTGCTCCGTACGGCGCCGCCGCACCCGGTGAGCGCTTCGTCGTACTTCTGTGCCGCCGTCGGCCGGACGCGCCACGGCGCCGGACCGCTTCCCGATCATCATGATGGGCGGTATCCACCATCACCGGATGATCCTTGTTTGCCCGGATCCGACGAGGGCATTCGGCCCTTTGCCAGGTACCGCGCCGTACCGCGGCGGACGACGGGGCCGCGGACCGCAGGAGGATGTCATGGCCGAGCAGGACAGCCATCGCGTACACGCCGAGCACGACAGGGACACGGCCGAGCGGCTGTTCGAGCAGGCCGGCCGCACCGACGACCCCGAGCAGTCGGAACGGCTCCGCTACCGCGCCGAGCGCCTGCGGGCGCGCAGTGAGGCGGAGCTGCGCCGGGAGCCCGGCGCGCAGTTCGACGACCCGGACGAGGAAGGCCCGCAGTGACCGACGGGCCCCGCGGGCGCTGACCCTCGCCTTCCTGCGGGCCGTCGGCCGGCCGGGCCGGTCACATGTGACGGTTGGCGTAATGGCGCTCGATCAGCTCGATGTAGTCGGCGTCGTTCTCGTGCTTGCCGCTCTCGAAGTCGGGCGAATCCTTGACCTCGGCCCTGGTGCACCCCAGCCGTACGGTCTCGCTCCCGGTGTCGATCTGCGAGACCAGCCCGGCGGGCACCAGGACCCGCCTGCCGAGGATCCACGGCCCGGTGTCGACGACAAGATAGGAGCGGCCCACTTCCTCGGTGTGCTTGTCGACCTTGCCGATCGACCCGTCGGACGCCTCGACCGAGTATCCGACGAGCTGCGCCCCGGGCACGTACTGCGCGGTCTCGGGGTAGCCCCACATGTCGCCTGCCATCGTCGCCTCCTCCTCTGCGCGGGCCGGCCCCGCACAGCGGCGCGGGTACCCGTGCGCTCCTGCCTGACACCGTCGCCCCGGGGACGGGAGCCGCGCCGCGTGCGCCGTCAAGCCTTCCGGGAGGAGACCATGTGGGCGAAGACGACCACGTTCTCCTTGTAGTCCTTCGCCTTCTTGTCGTACTCACCCCCACATGTGATCAGCCGCAGTTGCGGGTCGGGGGTGTCCGCGTAGACCCGGTCGTTGGGGAAGTCCGATTTGCTGAAGCTCTCGATCTCGTCGACAGAGAAGGTGACGGTCGTACCGTCCTTGCGCACCACGTCCACCAGGCTCCCCGGCTTGAGCTCACTGAGACTCATGAACACCCCGGGCCCGGTCTTCGTGTCGAGGTGCCCGGCGACGATCGCCGTACCGGCCTCCCCCGGCGTCACTCCCTCACGGAACCAGCCGACGAGGTTGCTGTCGTCCGGCGGCGGCGCGTCGAGCTGACCGGACGGGCCGATGGACAGGGGCATGAACGGCGCGTCCACAGCGATCGGAAGGATCTTCAAGCGGGTCGGTTCGGCACGTGGTAGCCCCGGCCGGGTACTGGCCGAGGCGCTGGGGGCTGCACTGGGAGAGGCGCTGGGCTTCGCACCGGGGGCGGCGGACACGGAGATCAGCGGCGTCGCGGCGGATTTGGCGTCCTCCGTCGTGCCGACGGAGTTGTAGATCAACACGATGCCGAGCAGGGCAGCGGCCAGGGGCCAGAGCAGAGAACGCCCGCGAGAACGCTTCTCGGCCGGCTCCTTCGCTTGCTGTTGCAGGGCCATGAGGGCACACCTTTCACCGGGAGGAGTAGTGGCGACGTGATTACGGTCGGCCCGTTCGAGGCGCCTCACCACCCGGAGCAGCGGCATCCGGGCGATGCTGTGGCCCCGAAGAGTGATCCGGGCGGAATGTTCGCCTTTCGGGGCGACGGGCGGTGCCGCGGCGGAAGCTGACCGGCCGTCAGGGCTTCGGCCGGCGTGGGCGGTCACGGGGCGCGCCGGCCGAGTGTCTCGACCGCCGCGATCACCCGGTCCCAGAACTTCTCCGCGTCCAGGTCGACCGCGACGAGTGCGTTGACGGGCCGGTCGAGGTACTTGTGCAGGTCCACGACGGTCGCCCCACGCGTGTACCGCCCGTGCAGCTCGACGGCCACGTTCGCCTCGACGCACCGCACGATGTCCGGGTCGATGACGCGGGCCACGGCGACCGGGTCGTGCAACGGAGGCGCGGCGAACCCCCAAAGCCGGCGGTAGGCCGAGCCGAAGAACGTCATCAACTCCACGCAGAGGCGGGCCAGTGGGGTGTCGAGACGCTCCAGCCGGGCCAGCACCTCCGCCGTGGCGAGCGCCTGGTGCGTGACGTCGAGACCGCACATGGTGACCGGAAGACCGCTGCCGAAGACGATGTCGGCTGCTTCGGGGTCGACAAGAATGTTGAACTCGGCCGCAGGCGTGGTGTTCCCGAGCCCGATTGAGCCGCCCATCAGCACGATCTCGCGGATGTGCCGGGCACTGTCCGGATGACGGGTCAGCAAGAGCGCCACGTTGGTCAGCGGACCGGTCGGAACGAGGGTGACCGGCTCGGGATGCGCGGAGAGGACCCTGTGCATGAGGTCGACCGCGTGTTCCGGCACCGCCTCCACAGTGGGTTCCGGGAACCGCGGCCCGTCCAGCCCCGACTCGCCGTGGACGTCTCCCCCGACCCTGAGCGGCTGGACGAGCGGACGCGCGCAGCCGGCCGCGACGGGAACACCGGTGATCCCTGCGACGGTGCAGACCCGGCGGGCGTTGAGGGTCGTCTTGTCCAGGGTCTGGTTCCCGGCGACCGTGGTGATCGCCAGCAGTTCGACCGCCGGGTCCCCCGCGGCCAGCATGAGGGCCAGGGCGTCGTCATGTCCGGGATCGCAGTCGATGATGACGGGCACGGGCACGGCTCCACCTTGCTGTCGAAAAGGCGACCGCTGCCCCGGCGGGGGCAGCGGCCGCACATGTCACCGCGAGCGGATCCGATCAGGCCGCGGGGTTACCGGCCTTGCGGCGCCGCAGCATGTAGGCACCGGCGCCGAGGCCGCCCAGCAGGAGCAGGCTGCCCGCCGCCATGCCGCTGCCGGAGGAGGCCAGGCCACCGCCGCCGGTGTGCACGCCGCCATTGGGCTTCTCGCCCTTCCAGCTGTCGGACTTCTCGTGGTCGCCCTTGTCGCCCTTGTCGTAGTCCTTGTCGCCCTTGTCCTCGTCCTTGTACTTGTCCTCGTCCTTGTCCTCGGACTTGTACTTGTCCTCGTCCTTGTCCTTGTCCCACTCGTCGTTGGTCAGAGTGGCGAGGGCGCCACCGCCGGTGTGCACACCACCGTGCGGCTTGTCGCCCTTGTCGTAGTCCTTGTCCTTGTCCTTGTCGTCCTTGTCGTAGTCCTTGTCGCCCTTGTCCTCGTCCTTGTACTTGTCCTCGTCCTTGTCCTCGGACTTGTACTTGTCCTCGTCCTTGTCCTTGTCCC
>NZ_JBSGZJ010000387.1:5373-6715 GCF_053610925.1 Streptomyces sp. NPDC054847
CACTCGTCGTTGGTGAGGGTCGCGAGGGCGCCACCGCCGGTGTGCACACCACCGTGCGGCTTGTCACCCTTGTCGTAGTCCTTGTCCTTGTCCTTGTCGTCCTTGTCGTCCTTGTCGTAGTCCTTGTCGCCCTTGTCCTCGTCCTTGTACTTGTCCTCGTCCTTGTCCTTGTCCTCGTCCCAGTGGTCGTTCCCGACAGAGGCGAGGGCGCCGCCGCCGGTGTGCATGCCACCGCGCGGCTTGTCGCCCTTGTCGTAGTCCTTGTCGCCCTTGTCGTGGTCCTTGTCCTTGTGCTCGTCCTTGTCCTTGTCCTCGGACTTGTACTTGTCCTCGTCCTTGTCCTCGGACTTGTACTTGTCCTCGTCCTTGTCCTCGGACTTGTGCTCGTCCTTGTCCCACTCGTCGCTGCCGACCGAGGCGAGGGCACCGCCGCCGGTGTGCACGCCACCGTGCGGCTTGTCGCCGTTGTCGTAGTCCTTGTCGTCCTTGTCGTCCTTGTCGTAGTCCTTGTCGTCCTTGTCGTCCTTGTCGTCCTTGTCGTAGTCCTTGTCGCCCTTGTCGTAGTCCTTGTCGCCCTTGTCGTAGTCCTTGTCCTCGGACTTGTCCTTGTCCTCGTCCTTGTCGGACTTCCAGTTGTGCTCGCTGCTGTAGGACGAGTCGTCCTTGTCCGAGTCGGCGACGGCCAGGGCGTAGGCCCCGGGCCCGGCGATGGCGAGAGCGGCCGTAGCTGTGGCCGAGGCAATGAGAATGCGGGCAGAGCGCATTGCGAGGTCCTTTCGTCGCGGCTGCGTCAGCTGACATTCCGTCGGCTCGTCGGTCCACAGCGGCGACATGCACAACCGTCAAGGCGATGCGTCGTCCTCACCACTCGGGTTGGTGCTTGCGGGTACGGGTGTCCCTCATTCAGTTCTATGAGCCGGGCGCGCGGACGCCCGCGGCGTGCGGCTGTCCTTACCGCGGGGCGGGGGAGGTCCCGCGGACAGGCGTTCGCAACGGCTCAGGCAGGTCCGCGGCGACGGTCGGCTCCGTCCGCGGTTTGCGCTCGGGGACGCATACCCACTGATCAGGGGGTACTCGGCGGGGAGGAGGTGACTGCGATGCCCGAGCCAGGCAGCAAGAAGTACGACGAGCGGCGTGCCCGTCTGAGGAAGGACGCCGAGAGTCAGGGCGTCTCCGACCAGGAGGCCAACGAGGACGCCAACGCCACTCTCCAGCAGGATCCGGAGTACCGGTCCCGCGGTCCGCGCACCGAGCGGGGCCGGGGCCCGAAGGGTGAACGCCACGAGCGGTGACGGCTTGCCGCGGAAGGAGCAGGGCCGGCCGGCACCGCCCGCGCCGGCCC
>NZ_JBSGZJ010000388.1:0-6694 GCF_053610925.1 Streptomyces sp. NPDC054847
CGCGTACCCGTGTCGCCGCCGGCGACACGGGTACGCCGTGCCCGGTCGCCGCGGGCGCGGTCCTGCTCTCCTCGTCGCCGCCACGGGGCGTGGACGGCTCCGTCAACGGCGACGGTCCCGGTCCTGGTCGGCCGCGGCACGGCTGTCCGGCTCACCGGCACCGATGGTGTCCGAGTACTCGGCCGGGTCGAGCGTGCCCTCGCGGTCGGGGCCGATGCCGCTGCTGCCGCCGGGCTGGCCACCGCCCGTCGTCCCGTAGCCGCCCGGGACGCCGGGGACGCTGTCGGCGTCGGCCTGTTCCCGGCTGACCTGCCGCGTGGCCCGGACACCGGCGCGGCGCTCGGCGTGGGGATAGCTGAACGGTTCCGCCTCCGCGCGTTCCTCCTCGGCCTTCTTCGCCGCTTCCGCGGCGTTCTCCGCCTGCTGACGCGAGCTACCTGTTTCATCCTTTTCAGTCATATTGTCCGCGTACCCCTCGAGCCGGCCGGCATGCGGTTCCCGGCCGGCTCGTGGGGCTCAGGTCGTGACCGTGGGGGCGGGAGGGGTCCAGCGGGCCGTGCGCGCGGCGGTGACGCCGTAGTCCTTCTTGAGCTCCTCCGGGATGGCGTAGTGCATGACGCGGCCGCGGGTGAGTGAGCTGAGCTCCAAGAGGGTGGTGAAGTGACCCAGGCGGTCCAGGGCCCAGGCGCCGAGGGGCGAGCGGTCCTCGATCGATTCGAGGATGCCCAGCAGGGCGGGGGCGGCCTTGACCGCCGTGTCCCACGCAGTGCGGGGCACCTGGAGCCAGTCGGCGCAGGTGTCTCCGACTAGGTAGCGGATCAGGGCCCCGACGACGGGGTCGAAGAGGGTGCCGGGGACGACCTCCTCGTAGAGGTCGATGAGTTGGCGGGTCAGATGGGCCCCTTCCTCGCTCGGGCCCATGTGACGGGTCATGTAGAGGTCGGAGAACTGTCGGGCCCGGGGGAGATCCGCGGGTGCGTGGTCCTGGTCGACGCCGAGCATGGCGCCGACGACGCGCCAGGCGTAGTAGTACGCCTCGGCCCCCTCCGTGCTCATGTGGATGCCCAGCCGGTGCAGGGCGTCGAGCACCTGGATGGAGAACATCATCTGGCCGCCGATCATGTCCTCCTGACAGATCGGCGTACCGAGGTTCTCGGTGTCCCAGCGGCCCTCGCGGCGCAGGTGGTGGCGGACGGACGCGTGCAGCAGCCGCACCTTCTGCACGGCGGGGATGAAGCGGCTGCCTGCTTCGAAGGCGCCCGGCTGCATGAGGTAGACGGTGAACTGGCCGGTCTCCGCCATGCGTTTGGAGGGGTACTTCAGCGAGTGCGTCGCCGACAGCAGCCTGGCGACATGGGGCAGGACGTAGCAGGCGGGCATCGACGCGAACGACAGGGCCGTGGAGATGTGCACGTTGTTGTCGATGAAGAACATCCTCGCCCTCTCCATCTCCTCCCAGTCGACCCAGGACGGCGGGGCGGCGGTCTGGTGGAGGTACTCGCGGGCCACCTCGGGCAGCCCGTCCGGCAGCGGAGCGCCGGCCGTGGAGACGTAACGCATGAGGGTGTTGAACGTGCCGACCTCGCCCCGTTCGAAGAGCGTGGCGACGGTCGCGTCGGCCAGTTCGTCGCCTGCCGTCCGCAGGGCGTCGAGGGACTGCTCGGTGTAGGTCATCACGGCTCCTCCGTGGGCCAGACGCGGCGATGTGGGCCGGGGTGGTGGATCGTCAGTGCAGGCGTACGGTGGCCGCCCGGGCGAGTCCGCCCAGCGCGTGAGCGGCATCGGCGGGCAGGGAGGTCTGCTCGAGGGCGTCGAGTGCGGCGCGTACCCGGCCGCTGATCATGTCTTCGATGCGGGCGGGGGCCCCGGTGCGGTGCATGATCTCCCGCACCCGGGCGAGTGACGCCTCGTCCGGGATGCCGTTCCCCAAAAGCCTTCCGAGCTCCGCGCGTTCCGTCGCGGTGGCTTCCTGCCACGTCTGCGCCAGCAGCGCGGTGGGCCGGTGCGCCGCGATGTCGTCGGCGTTCGCCTTCCCTGTACGGCCGGGGTCGCCGAACAGTCCGAGGAGGTCGTCACGGAGCTGGAACGCCTCCCCCAGCGGCAGCCCGTAGTCGGAGAGCGCTTCCCGGAGGTCGTGGGAGGCCCCGCCGAGGGCGCCGCCGATGTGGAGCGGATGTTCGACGGTGTACTTGGCGGTCTTGTAGCGGATCACCTTCAGCGAGGCGGCGGTGTCGGGGCGGGTCCCGGTGCGGAGGATCTCCAGGCACTCCCCCGCGACGAGTTCGCGGGCCAGGACCGCCCACAGCGGCCGCGCCCGGGACAGATAGGCCGCGGGGAGACCGCAGGCGGTGAACAGCTGCCCGGCCAGCGACATCAGCAGATCACCCACGAGCATCGCCAGGGACCTGGCCGCGGCCCTGGGGCGGGGGCTCGCGGCCACCGCGGTGCGCAGGGCGACGTGCGCGGTGGGCAGCCCGTGCCGCAGGGGGCTGTCGTCGATCAGGTCGTCGTGGACCACGGCCGCGGCGTGCACCAGTTCCATGGCCGCGGCGGCGCGCACCAGGGCGTCGCTGTCGGGCTGGCCGGCCGCACGCCAGCCCCAGTAGCAGAAGGCCGCCCGGAGCCGCTTGCCACGGCTCGTGGCGATCCGCAGCTGGTCGGCGACCGCGGCGAGGTCGGCGTCGACGGCCAGGAGATGGTCGATCTCCTCCTCCACGAAATGGAGCAGGACGTGGTCCACCCGGGCCTTGAACGCCTCTCGCTCACCGTTGTCAGACATCGCCGCGACCACGCACGGCGGTCGCGTGCCGGGCCAGCAGTTCCATGTACGGCGGCGAGGTCGAGGTGCAGCGGTCCAGGGCGAGGCGGCCGCGGGCCTTGATGTCCTGCCGCCCCTCGTCGGCCAGTTCGGCCACGTCGGCCCGGCGGAGCAGCCCGCGTAACCCGTCCAGCGCTCCGCTCACCGTGCTGACCGCCAGGTCGGCGACGCCTGCGGCCAGCAGCACCATGTCGTGCGTGTCCTGACCGCGCCCGTGTTCGGTCCCCTGCATGGGTCCACCCCTCCCCCTCGGCCCGCGCCCCCGTACGGGAAGCGCGGTGGCCGTGCCTGCCCGGGGCGGAGGTGATCCGCACCGGTGCCTTCATGGGAAGGGTGCCGAGGCGCGTGGAGCGCCGCGACGGAGATCACCGAAGGGATGACCTACCGAACTGCCGTTCACCTGGGGTATCCCTTCCCGGCGCCATGCACTCCCGCGGGGTGGGGAACGGCCGCCGGCCGTCGCGGGAGAGCGCTCGCCCGGCGCCCGTCGGTCGCCTCCCGGGACGCGACCGCCGCGGGAGTGGAGCTCACCCTCACTCCCGCGACGGACACGGTGGTGCCTCTACTTCAGGTAGGGGCCGGCCGTTCCGATCTTTCCGGTGCCGCCCAGGACGTAGACGCGCAGGTTGCCCTTTCCGGGCGCGGCGACGGTGAGCCTGCCGTCTCCGACGGTCCTGGTGTCGCCGGTCACGGCGTCGGTGTAGGTGCCGTTGGGGATGCCGGTGTACACGGCGCCACCGGAGACGGTGACGAGCGCGAAGCTGTCCGTACCGCCGCTGGTGTAGCGGCGTTTGAACGCCATGCCGCCGGTGATGCCCTCGGTGGAGTACTGGCCCATCTGGAGGGCCGGGACCGCCCTGCGGATCTCGTTCAGCCGCTGCACGTGCTTGACGAGCGGCTTCTCCAGGGTGGCGGCGACGGCGCCGGTGGCGGATTCGACCTTGGAGAATCCGGAGGCCTTGACGTCTCCGGCGATGTGGTCGCCGTAGTAGGCACGGCCGGTGGTGGCCAGTGGGCAGCTCGGCCCGCAGTCGATCTTCTTGCCCGCCTGGAACTCGCTCTCCGAGCCGTAGTACAGGGTGGGAATGCCTCGGAAGGTCCACATCAGCGACATGTTCTCGGCCCAGGCGTCGGTGCCGCCGGTGTAGCGTTCGCTGCTCTTGTTGGGGCCGTAGTCGTGGCTGTCGACGTAGACGACGTTGTAGGTGGCGTCGTTGTAACTGTCGTCGGAGTCCTTGCCGTTGCTGAAGGCGTTCTGCGCGTCACCGAAGTTCATGTGCATACGCATGTCGATGACGTTCATTCCGGAGAACCTGCTGTGGTCCGGTGCGTGGTAGGCGTTGCCGTTCAGGAACGCGTTGGCGGAGGTGGGCTGGTTCGACGTGCCCAGCTGCTGCTCGTGGTCGTACATCTCGAGCGCGGCCTTCTGGTCGTCGGCGCTGTACTCCTGGCGCTCCTTCCAGGTGTAGAACTGGGCCGAGTGGTTGACCGAGCCGCGGTTCCACTTGTCGTTGACGAAGGCGGCCACCTCACCGAACACGAAGAAGTTCTTCGCGGCCTCGGCGCCGTGCTGCTGGGTGACGCGCGCCTGGATGGCGGGCAGGAAGCGGCGGTTCCAGGTGGTGCGCGGGATGTGGACGGCGGTGTCCACGCGGAAGCCGTCGACGCCCATGTCGATGTACTTGTTGTAGGCGCCGATCAAATGGTTCTGCACCTGGGCGTTCTCGGTGTTCAGGTCGGCGAGATCGTCGTGGAGCCAGCACGAACGGGAGTCCTCCCCCTCCCAGTTGCCTATCCAGCAGTTGTGGTAGAGGTTCTTGGGGAACATCCCTGACGTCGGGCTGGGCCACTGGCAGTTGTAGATGCGGTAGCCCTCGGGGGAGGTGTACTGCGTCGGCTTGCCCCAGTCGACGCAGGTGTTTCCGGCGGGCTCCGCCGTCGACCACAGGTCACCGTTGTAGTACGACTTCCCCGACTTGGTCTCGACGGTCAGGCCGTCGTACTCGAAACCGGGCTGCTTCTCGTCGTAGTACCAGCTCCACTGGGAGTCGCGCACGCCGTGGACGGTCGGCACGAACAGGCCCTTGGCTCCCCAGCGGGAGGAGTGGTTGTAGACGACGTCCTGGTAGATCTTCATGCCCTTGGCGTGGGCGGCGTTGATCAGGTCCTGGTAGGAGGCGCCGGCCGATTCCAGGCGGGGGTCGACCTTGTAGAAGTCCCATCCGTGGTAGCCGTGGTAGTCGTAGTCGGAGCGGTTGAGCACGACGGGGGTGACCCATACGGCGGAGAAGCCGAGGGCCTTGATGTAGTCGAGCTTGTGGATGAGTCCCTTGAAGTCGCCGCGGAACATGGGGTCGTTGTTGGCCTCGTTCCCTGAGGCCTTGTGCTTGCTGCCGCCGCGGTTGTTCGACGTGTCACCGTCGTTGAACCGGGCGGTGAGGACGAAGTAGATCGGGTCCTTGCGGGGGTCCGTGCCCAAGGGCTTGCCGGGAGCGGGCGCTTCGGGCCTGGTGCCGGTCGTCGCCGTGGCGGCAACGGAGGCGGCCGACAGGTTCCCGGCGGCGTCAACCGCCTTCACCGTGTAGGTGTAGGCGGTCCTCTCCTCCAGTCCGCCGTCGGAGAAGACGGTGGACGCGACGTCGGTGACGACGCTCCCGCCGGTGCCGCCGGTGCGGGTCACCTGGTACTTGGTCACACCCCGGTCGTCGGTGGAGGGCTCCCAGGTGAGGACGACGGACACGCCGTCGGCGCTCGCGGTCACCCGGGTGGGGGCGGTCGGTGCCCTGGTGTCGGGCACCTCTCCCGCACAGGGATCGGCCGCGCCGGGGGTCACGGTGTTGTTCCGGACCGTGCTGGTGCCGGTTCCGATGGTGTAGTCGCCGCCGTTGTTGTTGTCCCAGACGCCGTTGCCGTTGTTGAAGGCGGCGCTCAGGGAGGTCGCCGGCCCGAGGTCGAGGGTCTGCTTCCACCAGCCGGTGCAGGCGGCCTGCATGCCGATGCCCGGCACCGCCGTCCACGCCCCGCCCGCGGGGCGGTAGTGGATGTTCGCCGTCGACCAGCCCAGGGCGTGTGTCGAGTAGTACACCGTGGCGGCGTTGCCGGGGGCGGGTGTCGGATCCGGGTCCGCGCCGCCGGCGCAGGGGTCGGAGTGGGCGACGACGCCGTCCTTGACGGAGATGCTGCCGGTGCCGAGGGCGTAGTTCTTGCCGCCGTTGTTGTCCCATGTGCCGGAGCCGTTGTTGAAGGTGGCCTGGAGACCGCCCGCGGAGCCGAGGTCCACGGTCTTCTTCACCCAGTCCGCGCAGGCGGTCTGCATCGCCACGCCCGGGACGGTGGTCCATGGTCCGCCGTCGGGTGCGTAGTGCAGGTTGTAGGCCGGCCAGTTCTTGGTCTTCGTGTAGTAGAAGACCGTTGCGGTGTTCTCGGCCGCGGCGACCGGGGCGGTCGCGGGCGCCTCGGGGCCGGGCACGGCCGCGGTCAGGCCAAGCAGGGCGCAGGCGGCGACGGCTGCCGCCAAGGGGCGTCGGAGCACCCGGGCAGGAGTGCGTTTCATGCGTCTCTCCATGGGAGGAGGCCACGGCGTGGGTACGCCGCGGATGTCGACAAGAGCAGATGCTCGGTGAGCACCTGTCCGATTCCGCCCACTGCTTCGACGCGCCGCCAAGCCGCAGGAACCGCACCCGGAAGCGCGGTCGGAAACTTTCCGAAACTCTTTACAACGGCGGGAAGTTACCGGGGGAAAGCCGCCGCGTAAAGGGCTCGCGTCATGACGTCCGGCGCGGCCACGGCAACTGTCCCGTGAGCGGTGGCGCCGGTCCGTTCTCAGGACGTCTCTGCCCCGGCACAGCAGTCGGCCGGTGCCTCGCGGGACTCACG
>NZ_JBSGZJ010000389.1:0-6664 GCF_053610925.1 Streptomyces sp. NPDC054847
GTGTACTTCCGGACCGGGCTCCCCGGGCAGCCCGACTTCCGCAGGGTCGCGTTCAGCCTCGGCGCCCGCCGCCGAGCCGCGCTCTTCGGGTACGTCGGCGTCTGCCTGGTCCCGCTCCAGGGCCGCATCAGCCCCCACACGGCCACGCTCCGGCCCTCCGGTTCGCGCCGGGACCGGTTCGGGACGTTCGGCGGACGCCGCTGGGCCGGCCTCCGGGGACCCGCCCACTCCCGAACCGGGTTCGGGACGTTCGGCTGACGCCGCCGAGTCGGGTTCCGAAGGGACGGCGGACGGTGCCCGACCCACATCGGAAGCGTCGGTGGCCCCCGGTTCTTCGGCGTCCTGCCGCCCGGGACCCCCCGTCCCGGGCCCGGCGGCCTCTTCGGCGGCGGGCCCGGCGGCCGCAGGGGCCGGCGCCCGGGTCAGGGAAACCACGCGCGGGCCCGGCGAGGCATCATCCGGCCCCTCGGGGCGGTGGGCCGGCTCAGGAGGGACCGACCGGTCGGGGCCGTCCAAGTCCAGCGCCTGATCCGTCACGGGCCACGCTCCAGTCCGCCGTGCACGAGCCGAGCCCGACGGGGCTCCGTGCGGGCGATTCGAGCGTAGTTCACGCTCTGCGACGATCCGTGCGGAGCACGGCGCAGTCGTCGCCCGATCGGATCAGCGGATCGTCACATCACGTACGGCCGGACGGGGTGGTCACGCCTCGAAAGGCCGCGCCGGCCACGGCGCCTCCGCCGGGCGCAGAGCGTCGAAGCCCTCGCCCCCACGGGCCGCCACCGCGGACAGCACGCCGACCACCAGGCACGTGTTGTGGAGATCCCCGGCGAGCACACCCTGGACCAGTTCGTCGAGCGGCACCCGGGCAAGCTCCATGTCGGCCTCTTCCTCGGAGACCTCGAAACGGTCGCCCTCGGCCTCGGACAGTTCCCGGGCGAGGAAGATCCGCACCGCCTCGTCGCAGCCGCCGGGGGTGGTGTAGACGTCGGCGAGCACCCGCCAGTCCTCGGCCTTGACGTGCGCCTCTTCGTACAGCTCCCGCTGCGCGGCGTGCAGCGGGTTCTCCCCCGGCACGTCCAGCAGGCCGGCCGGGATCTCCCACAGCTTCTGCCGTACGGGGTGTCGGTACTGGCGGAGTACGAGGACGCGGCCCTCGCCGTCGAGGGCGAGCACGGCGACCGACCCCGGGTGCACCTGGTAGTCACGCTTGACGACGGTGCCGTCGGGCATGACGACATCGTCGGTGCGGACGCTGGTCTTGTTGCCCCGGAACGGCGTCGTGGTCGCGGTGACCTGCCAGTGCTCGGGCGTGTCCTTGATGGCCATCGAAAGCGTCCTTCCACCCACACAACGGAAACCGGGGTACGGATCCTTCACAGGTCCGTACCCCGGTCAACCGTATCGTCTGGCGTGTCACTGACCGGACTTGCGCTCCACGGCCGCCTTCACCAGACCGGCGAAGAGAGGGTGCGGACGCGTCGGGCGGGACCGCAGCTCCGGGTGGGCCTGGGTGGCGACGAGGTAGGGGTGCACCTCGCGCGGGTACTCGACGTACTCGACGAGCTTGTTGTCGGGGGACGTGCCGGAGAAGAGGATGCCCGCCTTCTTCTCGAGCTCCGCGCGGTAGGCGTTGTTCACCTCGTAGCGGTGGCGGTGGCGCTCCTCCACGTAGGGCTCGTCGCCGTATACCTCGCGCACGATGGAACCCTCCGCGAGCTTCGCCGGGTACAGGCCGAGACGCATGGTGCCGCCGAGGTCGCCGGCGCCCTCGACGTACGCCAGCTGCTCCTCCATGGTGGAGATCACCGGGTGCGCGGTGGCCGCGTCGAATTCGGTGGAGTTGGCGTCGGTGATCTCCGCCAGGTTGCGCGCGGCCTCGATCACGATGCACTGCAGGCCCAGGCAGAGGCCGAGCAGCGGGATCTTGTTCTCGCGGGCGTACTGGATGGCGCCGACCTTGCCGTTGACGCCGCGCTCGCCGAAACCGCCGGGGATGACGATCGCGTCGACGTCGCCGAGCTGCTTCGCGGCACCCGCCGGGGTCTTGCAGTCGTCGGAGGTGACCCACTTGACCTGGACACGGGCCTTGTTGGCGAAGCCGCCGGCGCGCATGGCCTCGGTCACCGACAGGTAGGCGTCGGGCAGGTCGATGTACTTGCCGACGAGCGCGACAGTGACCTCGTGGTCGGGGTTGTGGACCCGGTCGAGCAGGTCCTCCCAGACCGTCCAGTCGACGTCGCGGAACGGCAGGTCGAGCTTGCGCACGACATAGGCGTCCAGGCCCTCGGTGTGCAGCACCTTCGGGATGTCGTAGATCGACTTGGCGTCGATGGCGGCGACGACCGCGGCCTCGTCGACGTCGCACATGAGCGAGATCTTGCGCTTGATCGCGGTCGGCACGTCACGGTCGGCGCGCAGCACGATCGCGTCGGGCTGGATACCGATGTTGCGCAGCGCCGCGACCGAGTGCTGGGTCGGCTTGGTCTTCAGCTCGCCGGAGGGACCGATGTAGGGCAGCAGCGAGATGTGCACGACGAAGACGTTGTCGCGGCCGACCTCGTGGCGGACCTGGCGGACGGTCTCCAGGAACGGCAGGGACTCGATGTCACCGACCGTGCCGCCGACCTCGGTGATGACGACGTCGACGTCGTCGGTCGCCATCCGTCGGATACGGGACTTGATCTCGTTGGTGATGTGCGGGATCACCTGCACGGTGTCGCCCAGGTACTCGCCGCGCCGCTCCTTGGCGATGACCTGCGAGTAGACCTGGCCGGTGGTGACGTTGGCCGAGCCGTCGAGGTCGACGTCGAGGAAGCGCTCGTAGTGGCCGATGTCCAGGTCGGTCTCGGCGCCGTCGTTGGTGACGAACACCTCACCGTGCTGGAACGGGTTCATCGTGCCGGGGTCGACGTTCAGGTACGGGTCGAGCTTCTGCATGGTGACCCGCAGGCCCCGTGCCTTGAGCAGCGCACCCAGGCTGGAGGCCGTGAGGCCCTTGCCGAGGGAGGAGGCGACACCCCCGGTGACGAAGATGTGCTTGGTCGTCATGGATTTGGGCGGCATCGCCAAGAGGGGGCTCCCGTGGTCGCGAAGTGAGGTGCGTACCGGCTGCCGACCCGGATCGGGGGGCGCCGTCGCTGCGGTTTCGGGGCCTTCCGGCCACCGGTCCACGGGGTACCAGGGTATCAGCGACGGGGGTGGGCCGCCGCCCGGCCGCGCCCGTGTACTCGTCCCGGCGGCGCCGGAGGTACCGTGACCACAACGCGCGGGAACCGCTCACCGCGGCCCACGGGCCGCTCACCCGTTCGCCGCACCTGTGTTGCGGGGACCCGACACAGATCGTTGACGTGCGTCGTATCCTGCTCGGAAACTCGCTGCCGAGCCGGACCTGTGCACGGACGACATCCCCAGACCGTCACCCGGAACACGGCGCCCCCCACCAGGCACGTGGCAACACCTCCCGCGTGGTGTTTTTGGGGTCGCCGCGGCTTGTCAACGACCCTTGACCGCAGTAAGCGCCCCGCGGGGCGGACATGGCCGTTCGACTGGAGATGCACGTGGCCGGGCGCATCGAGGATTACGCACTCATCGGAGACATGCAGACCGCAGCACTGGTCTGCCGGGACGGCACGGTGGACTGGCTGTGCCTGCCCCGCTTCGACTCGCAGGCCATTTTCGCCGGGCTGCTCGGCACCGAGGAACACGGTTTCTGGCGGCTCGGGCCAGCGTTCGAGCCGCACGGCGAGGCGCCGGACGCGACCCGTCGCACGTACCGCGGCGACTCGCTGATCCTCGAATCCGAGTGGGACACCCCTCGGGGCACGGTCCGAGTGACCGATTTCATGCCGCCGCGTGACGGTGCGCCGCAGCTGATCCGGATCGTTGAAGGCGTCTCCGGCCGGGTGCGGATGCGCTCCGCGCTGCGGATGCGTTTCAGCTACGGACGGATCGTGCCGTGGGTCCACAAGGTCGACAACCGAACGGTCGGTGTCGCCGGCCCCGACTCGGTGTGGCTGGACTCGGACACCGACACGTACGGCAAGGACCTCACGACCTACTCCGACTTCACCGTCGCCCCCGGCGACCGGATCACCTTCACGCTCAGCTGGCAGCCCTCGCACAAGGAGCAGCCGGCCCTTCCCGACCCGCAGGGCTCGCTGGAGGCCACCGCCGAGTTCTGGCGCGAGTGGGTGGACCACTGCACGTACCACGGCCCGTACCGCGAGGCCGTGGTCCGCTCGCTGATCACGCTGAAGGCCCTGACGTACGCGCCGACCGGCGGGATCGTCGCCGCGCCCACGACCTCGCTGCCGGAGGAGATCGGCGGCGTCCGCAACTGGGACTACCGCTACACCTGGCTGCGTGACGCGGCGATCACCCTCTCCTCGCTGCTGCGCACCGGCTACCGCGAAGAGGCCCGCGCCTGGCGCGAGTGGCTGCTGCGGGCCGTCGCCGGCGACCCGGAGAACCTGCAGATCATGTACGGCATCGCGGGCGAACGCGAACTCGGGGAGGCGGAGCTCGACTGGCTGCCCGGCTACGAGAACTCGGGTCCCGTGCGCGTCGGCAACGGCGCCGCGCACCAGCTCCAGCTCGACGTGTACGGCGAGGTCACGGAGGCCCTGCACCTCGCGCACATGACCGGCCTCGCGCGCAACGACTACGCCTCGCTGCTCCAGCTGAAGCTGATCCGCTACCTGGAGAAGCACTGGGACCAGCCCGATGAGGGCATCTGGGAGGTCCGCGGGCCGCGCAGGCACTTCGTGCACTCCAAGGTGATGGCGTGGGTCGCGGTCGACCGGACGATCAAGCTGATCGAGTCCGGTGACGCGGACGGGCCACTGGAGCGCTGGCGCGATCTGCGTGACGAGATCCACCGCGACGTCTGCGAGAAGGGCTACGACCCGGAGCGCAACACCTTCACCCAGTCCTACGGCTCCAAGGAACTGGACGCCTCCCTGCTGCTGATCCCGCAGATGGGCTTCCTGCCGCCCGACGACAAGCGGGTCATCGGCACGATCGAGGCGATCCAGCGCGAACTGTCCACCGAGGACGGCTTCATCCTGCGCTACCCGACCGAGGGCGCGCACGAAGGCGTCGACGGGCTGCCCGGCGACGAAGGCGCGTTCCTGGCCTGCTCGTTCTGGATGGCGGACGACCTGGCGATGATCGGGCGGGTGGACGAGGCCCGGCGGCTGTTCGAGAGGCTGCTGTCGCTCCGCAACGACCTCGGGCTGCTCGCGGAGGAGTGGGATCCGAGGCTGCAGCGGCAGGTGGGCAACTTCCCCCAGGCCTTCAGTCATGTCCCCCTGATCGACACGGCGCTGCGGCTGACCGCGTCCGGGGCCTACGGTGGCTAGGAGTCCGCTGTTGTCCTTGGAACTGTCGCCCCGGTAGCGTCCTCGGCCATGGAAACGCAGGGCGGCATCACCGTGCGGCGGGCACTGGAACTCCCGGGCCTCCGCAGCGGACTCCCGGAGGTCCTGGCCGGCGCCGACCGGCTGGAACGCACCGTGCGCTGGGTCCACGCCGGTGAGGTGCCCAACATCGCCTCCCTGCTCAAGGGCGGGGAGTTGCTCCTGACGACGGGTCTCGGCCTCGGGACCCGTCCGGTGGAGCAGCGGGCGTTCGTCCACCGGCTCGCGGAGCGCGGCATCGCCGCGCTGGTCGTCGAGCTGGGCCCCCGTTTCTCCCGGCTGCCGGCCTCGATCGTGGAGGCGGCGCGGGCGGCCGGTCTGCCGCTGGTGCAACTGCACCGGGAGGTGCCGTTCGTCACGGTCACCGAGGAGATCCACACCGAGATCGTCAACGGCCACTACGCGCTGCTCCAGCAGGCGGAGGAAGTGCACCGCCGCTGCACGGAGGCCCTCCTCGGCGGCGGCGGGGTGCCCCAGGTGCTCGCGATCCTCGCGTCCTTCACGGGCGACCCGGTGTTCCTCGAGACCCCCGACGGGCAGCTCCTGTACGCGGCGGACACCCCCGGCGGCGAACCGGGCGCCGCCGACCCCTTGCAGGTGTGGCAAGGGCTGCGGGGCGGCCGGCAGGACGGCCCCCCGGCGAACGCGGTCCTCGTCGACGTGCCCGGCGGCGGACGAGGGGCGGGCGCGGTCCGTGCCCGGCTGGTGCTGCTGGCCGTGTCGTCCCCGGTGCTGCCGGTGCACCGGATGGCGGCCGAGCGTGCGGCGGGCATCCTCGCCGTGGTGCTGATGCAGGCGCGCCAGGAGGAGGAGCTCGCGGCACGCGGCCGGGGCGACTTCCTGACCGACCTGGCGGAGGGCCGCATCACGCCGGAGGACGCGCCCGCGCAGGCAAGGGTCCTCGGCTTCAAACCGGGCGCGGGGCCACTGCTGCCGGTGGTGATGCGGATCGCGGCCGAGCTGACGCCCAGCGGCAACTGGTCGGTGCTGGCACGGGCGGTCTCCGAGGAACTGTCGTCGCTCGGGGTGCCGGTGCTGCTCGGCGTCCGGCCGGTGGAGGGCCGGGTGCCGCTCCTCGTCGGACTGCGCGCGGAGGGCGACCGGACCGCCGTCGCGGACCGGGTGGCCCAGGCGCTGCGCGCGGGGGTGGCCCGCGCCGGGCTCGAAAGAGCCGGCGCGCACCCGCCGGTCGTGGTGGTCGCCGCCGCGGGCGGCTGGGCCGCGGCCGGCGCCGCTCTGCGCCACGC
>NZ_JBSGZJ010000390.1:0-6660 GCF_053610925.1 Streptomyces sp. NPDC054847
CGGTTGTTCCCGGGTGCCCGTCTCGGCGGGTGAGCGCTCCTGGCTGTCGGTGAATCCCCAGCTCAATGGCCCGTCAGATGGTGATCAGGGCCTCCAGCGGGGCGCCGGCGAGCGCCGGCTCTAGCCGGGCCCTGCCGCCGAGGAATCCCAGCTCCATCAGGACCGCGACGCCTGCGACCTCGGCTCCGGCCCGGCGGATCAGCTCGAGGGACGCCTCCGCCGTGCCGCCGGTGGCGAGGACGTCGTCGATGACCATGACGCGGTCACCCGCGCTGAGGTCCTCGGCGTGCACCTCGATCTCGGCGGTGCCGTACTCCAGCTCGTACACCTGGGAGAGCGTCGCCCCGGGGAGCTTGCCCGCCTTGCGGACCGGGATGAATCCCATTCCGGCGCGGACGGCGACCGGCGCGGCCAGGATGAAGCCGCGGGCCTCCAGGCCCACGATCTTCGTCGCGCCGTGCCGGACGCAGAACTCCGTGAACGCCTCGGTCAGCGCCGTGAAGGCGACCGGGTCCGCGAGCAGCGGCGTGATGTCCTTGAACATCACCCCCGGCTTCGGATAGTCGGCGACGTCACGGATGCGGCTGAGCAGCAGCTCCTGGGTGCTGAGCGTCATCAGCGCCTGCCCGAGGGACGGCCGCGGCCACGGCCGCGGGGTCCGACGACCGCGCCGGCGGGCGCCGCGCCGTCCGGCACCGCGTCGTCCGGCGCCTCGCCCTGCTGGTCCTCGCCGGTTTCGCCCCTGGCCTCCGCGGCCGCGCGCTTGGCGAGCACCCGCTTCTTCAGGGCCTTCATCTGCGGGTCGCGTTCCTTGAGGTCTGCGACGAGCGGAGTGGCGATGAAGATCGAGGAGTAGGCACCGGCCGCGAGGCCGACGAACAGCGACAGCGAGATGTCGTTGAGCATGCCGGCGCCGAGGAAGCCGCCGCCGATGAACAGCAGGCCGGCGACCGGCAGCAGCGCGACGACCGTGGTGTTGATGGAACGCACCAAGGTGCTGTTGATGCTGCGGTTGGCGATCTCGCTGTAGGTGAAGCGGGTCTGCTTGGTGATGTCCTTCTGGCCTTCCTTGAGGCTGTCGAAGACGACCACCGTGTCGTACAGCGAGTAACCGAGGATGGTCAGCAGACCGATGACCGTACCGACGGTGACCTCGAACCCGACGAGCGCGTAGATGCCGACCGTGATGGTGATGTCGTGGATCAGCGCGACCAGGGCCGCCACGGCCATCCGCCACTCGAAGGCGATGGCCAGGTAGATCACGACCAGGAGCATGAAGACGCCGAGGCCGGTCCAGGCCTTGTTGGCGATCTGCTCACCCCAGCTGGGGCCGACGAGGTCGGCGTTGATGCTGGCGGCCTCGATGTTCAGGGCCTTGGCGAGCTCCGCCTGGACGCGGTCGGCCTCGGCCGTGTCCACGCCGCTGATCTGGATCCGCAGACCGCCGGTGCCCAGCTCCTGGACGATCGGGATGTGGTCGGAGATCTCCTCGGCCACTTCCGTGGCCTGGCTGACGCTCACGTCCGCCTTCGGGGTCGTGAAGACGGCTCCGCCCTTGAACTCGATGCCCATGTTGAGGCCCTGGACGGCGAGGGCGACGATCGCGGTGATCGTGATCAGGATGGAGACGCCGTACCAGACCTTGCGCTTGCCGACGAAGTCGTAACCGACCTCGCCCTGGTAGAGCCTGGCGCCGAGATTGCCGAGTCGCGACATCTCACGCCTCCTTCGGTTCGGTCGTCGGGGCGGTGGTACGGCGCGAACGGCGCAGCGGCGGCTTGGCGCCGAGCCGCTTCGGGTCGAGTCCGGACCACGGGTGGCCGCTGGCGAAGAACTTCCGGCGGGCCATGAGCGTCATCACCGGCTTGGTGAAGAAGAAGACCACGACCACGTCGAGCAGGGTGGTCAGACCCAGCGTGAACGCGAAGCCCTGGACCTTTCCGACGGTGACGACGAACAGCACCGCGGCGGCGAGGAACGACACGAAGTCGGAGACCAGGACGGTGCGACGGGCGCGCGGCCAGGCGCGCTCGACGGCGGGCCGCAGGGTGCGTCCTTCCCGGATCTCGTCACGGATGCGTTCGAAGTAGACGATGAACGAGTCGGCGGTGATTCCGATGGCGACGATGGCACCGCAGACCGCCGGCAGGTTCAGCGCGAAGCCGATGGCGGGGCCGAGCAGCGTCATGATCGTGTACGTGAGGATCGCGGAGACGCCGAGGCTGAGCAGAGCGATCAGCGACAGGCCGCGGTAGTAGACGACCAGGTAGATGACGACCAGGGCGAGGCCGATCGCACCGGCGATCAGACCGGCCTTGAGCTGCTCGCCGCCGAGTGCGGCCGTGACGGTGGTGACGCTGTCCTCTTCGAAGGACAGCGGCAGCGCGCCGTAGGACAGGATGTTGCCCAGGTTCTGGGCGGAGTCCTGGTCGAAGTTGCCGGTGATCTCGGCGCTGGCGCTCAGGGTCTGGTTGACCTGCGGGGCCGAGACCACTTCGCCGTCGAGGACGATGGCGAACTGGTTCATCGGGGGCTGCTGCTGCGAGAGCCGGCTGGTGATCGTCTGGAACTTCTTGGCACCGGCCTCGGTGAAGTCCATCGTGACGATCCACATGCCGCGCTGCTGGTCGAGCTGGCCCTTGGCGTCGTCGACGTCCTTGCCGTTCACCTCGGCGGGACCGAGGATGTACTTCTCCCACTGGCCGGCGCTGTTCTTGCCACAGGCGACGGTCGGCTCGGTCGGCTTGACGTTGTCGCCGAGCGTGCCGCGGGCCTTGTCGTCGGTGCAGTCCAACGTGGTGAACTGCTTCTCCAGCGCCGCGGTGGCCGGGTCGGCCGACGGCGTCGGCACGGGGCTCTCACCGGGCTTGGGGCTCTCGGACGCCTTGGGCGATCCGGACCCCGACGGGCTGGGGGTGGCGGCCGGGGCCTTGAGGCCCTCGGTGACCGCGCGGCCCTGGGTGGTGGCACTGGGCGACGGCGTGCCGGACGGGGAACCGGACGGCGGGGTGGCCGTCTCCTTGTCCTTGTCGTCCTTGGCCGCACCGCCGGCCGAGGCGCTCGGCGAGGGCTCGGGGGCGGCCGGGCCGCCGGCGGCGACCGTCAGAACGGGCCGGAAGAACAGCTGGGCGGTCGTACCGACCTGCTCACGGGCCTGCTCGGAGTTCGTGCCCTTGGGGATGTTCACAATGATGTGACTGTTGCCCTGGGTCTGAACCTCGGCCTCGGAGACGCCGAGACCGTTGACACGGCGCTCGATGATGCCGACCGCGGTGTTCATGTTGGTCTCGTTGACCGCGTTCTCCTGGCCAGGCTGGTTCTTGGCCTCGAGCGTGATGGTCGTACCGCCCGCCAGATCGATGCCCAGACGCGGCGTGAGCTGACCGGCCCAGAACATCCCGCCCGTGAGCGCGACCATGGCGATCAGGATCAGAGCCAGGGCACGCCCCGGCTTGCCCTGAGCCCCCGCGGGCCTTCGGCCCCTGTTCGGTGCTGCCACCTTCTCGTTTCTCCCTGTCCAACCGCCCACGGCGCAGGGTGTGCGCCCGGGGCGGCCACGAAGTGTTGTGGGGGCCTGCCCCCGCGATCAGTCGGCACGCCCGGGGGACCGCACGGGCGCCTGCCGGCGCCACCGCGGTCCCCGAATCGTGGCTACTTCGCGTCGGCCTCGCCGTCGGCCTTGCCGTCCTTCGGCTCGGCGCCGTCCTTCTCGGCCGTTTCGCCGTCCTCGGTCTTCTCGGTCTTCTTGCCGAGGTCGAGCTTGGCGTCGTCCGCGGGCTGGTCCGCGTCGTCGGCGGTCAGCGAGGAGGCGTCGTCGGGAACGACGTCGGTGTCGGCCGAAGGGTCGTCGCCGTGGACGATGCGGTTGTACTCCTCGTCGGAGAGCACGGCACCGATCGCGTTCTTCGCGAAGACCAGGTGGACACCGGGAGCGGCTTCGAGGAGGACCGTGTCGTCATTGACCTCCTTGACGGTGGCGTAGAGGCCACCGATGGTCCGCACGCCGGTTCCGGGCTGCATCTGGTCGCGCATGTTGGCGGCCGCCTGCTGCTTCTTCTTGGCGGAGCGGGTCATCAGGAACATGGCCCCGATGAGCACGATGAAAGGGAGGAGGGTCAAGATATCCACGGGGGAATTCCTTCGCATGACCGCGCTGTGTGAGCGGCCGATCTACGGGGGTGGGCACGCCGACCTGTACGGGCGGCATCGGCGGAGTCTAAGCGAGTCCGCATCGATGGAACAACGCCCAGCATCCCACCGTGGTTCCTGGGCGTGCGAGTCTCCTCGCCGTCACGTCCCGAACAGACCCTGTTGTCCGCTTGCGCCCTGCGCCTGCTGGGGCGGGGTCAGCCCGAGGTGTGTCCACGCCGCGGGCGTGGCCACCCGGCCACGGGGAGTACGGGCCAGCAGTCCCTCCCTCACGAGGAACGGTTCTGCGACCTCCTCGACGGTCTCCCGCTCCTCCCCCACGGCCACCGCCAGCGTCGACAGGCCGACGGGCCCGCCGCCGAACAGCTTGAGCAGAGCCTGGAGCACGGCCCGGTCGAGGCGGTCCAGACCGCGGGTGTCGACCTCGTACACCTGCAGTGCCGCGGCGGCCACCTCGCGGTCGACCCGGCCGTCGGCCTCGACCTGCGCGTAGTCGCGCACACGACGCAGCAGGCGGTTGGCGATACGGGGCGTGCCGCGGGAACGGCCGGCGATCTCCGCGGCGCCGTCGGGGTCGATCTCGACGTCGAGGAGCTGCGCGGACCGGTGGATGACGCGCTCGAGCTCGACCGGCTCGTAGAACTCCATGTGCCCGGTGAAGCCGAACCTGTCCCGGAGCGGCGGCGGCAGCAGGCCCGCCCTGGTGGTGGCCCCGACCAGGGTGAACGGCGGCAGCTCGAGCGGGATGGCGGTGGCGCCGGGGCCCTTGCCGACGATGACGTCGACCCGGAAGTCCTCCATCGCCATGTACAGCATCTCCTCGGCGGGCCGCGACATCCGGTGGATCTCGTCGAGGAAGAGGACCTCACCCTCCTGGAGGGAGGAGAGGATGGCCGCCAGGTCGCCCGCGTGCTGGATGGCGGGGCCGGAGGTGATGCGGATCGGCGCGTTCATCTCGGACGCGATGATCATCGACAGGGTGGTCTTGCCGAGGCCCGGCGCGCCGGAGAGAAGGACATGGTCCGCCGTGGCGCCGCGCTGCCGGGCGGCCCGCAGGACGAGGTCCAGCTGCTGGCGGACGCGTTCCTGGCCGACGAACTCGTCGAGCGTCTTCGGCCGAAGGGCCGCCTCGACGGCACTGTCCTCGGTGTCGGCGGAGGGCGCGACCAGCCGGGCGTCCGCGGCGGTGGTGGTCTCGTCTTCCCAGTTCACGTGTGTCTGCCTTCTCGGTGGGGGGTGGGGCGGTCAGGGGAGGCGGCCCCTCTCGGACAGGTCACCGCGTCCGGCTCAGCGACTGGAGCGCCGCCCGCAGCAGCGGGCCCACCTCCGGGGCCGCCCCCATCGCCTCCGCCTGCGGCGCCACCGCGGCGACCGCCTCGTCCGCCTCCCGGGTGGCATAGCCGAGGCCGATCAGCGCGGCGTGCAGCTGGTCGCGCCACGAGTGGCTGACCGGGGCGCCGACGGCGGGGCCGGAGCCGAGCGGCTCGCCCAGCCGGTCCTTCAGCTCGAGCAGCAGCTTCTGCGCGCCCTTCTTGCCGATACCCGGCACCGCGGTGAGCGCCTTCTCGTCGCCGGTGGCGACGGCGATCCGCAGCGCGTCGGGGCTGTGCACGGCGAGCATGGCCTGCGCCAGCCTCGGTCCGACGCCGCTCGCCGTCTGCAGCAGCTCGAACACCTGACGCTCGTCGTCGTCGGCGAAGCCGTACAGCGTGAGCGAGTCCTCACGGACGACGAGCGAGGTGGCGAGCTTCGCGTCCTGACCGATCCGCAGCTCGGAGAGGGTGTTCGGGGTGCACTGGACGGCCATGCCGATGCCGCCGACCTCGATCACCGCGGTGGTCGGTGCGAGCGCGGCGACGGGGCCGCTCACGAAGGCGATCATGCGGTACGTCCTTTCGATGCGTACGTCGTGCGGTGCGCGGCGACGGCTTGCTGGAGGCGGTTCTGCGCGGGGGCGCGCCAGATGTGGCAGATGGCGAGCGCGAGGGCGTCCGCGGCGTCGGCCGGCCTGGGCGGCGCGTCGAGCCGCAGCAGCCGGGTCACCATCGCGCCGACCTGCGCCTTGTCGGCCCGGCCGCTGCCGGTGACGGCGGCCTTGACCTCGCTGGGCGTGTGGAGGGCCACGGGGATGCCGCGCCGTGACGCGCACAGCATGGCGACGGCGCTGGCCTGGGCGGTGCCCATCACCGTGCGCACATTGTGCTGGCTGAACACCCGCTCCACGGCCACGAATTCGGGCCGGTGCTCGTCGAGCCACTGCTCGATGCCCTGCTCGATGGCGACGAGCCGGGCGCCCAGCTCGGCGTCCGGCGGGGTCCGCACGACTCCGACTCCGCGCATCGTCAGCGGACGGCCCGCGACGCCTTCCACCACGCCCACGCCGCACCGGGTCAGCCCCGGGTCCACGCCCAGTACGCGCACGCGCCCCTCCCATCGTTCATCTGTTTGTGCAGGCTATCGGCTGCCACCGACAGAGCACGGACGGGCCGACGGGATCGTGTCCCGTCGGCC
>NZ_JBSGZJ010000391.1:0-6643 GCF_053610925.1 Streptomyces sp. NPDC054847
CGGGTGCGCGGGGCCCCGGCCGAGCGCGGGGTCGACTCCCTGGTCGTCTTGGCCGGTGCCCGGTGAGGGCGTGGTGGGCGGTGGTGGTGCGGTGGGTCCGCACCACCACGGCCTCGGCGAGCGTGTTCCGGGCCGCCGGAGAACCGCTCCCGTGCCCGTACTCCTGATGCGGTGCCGGCCTGCTGCCCCCGCGGCAGCAGGTCAGCCGACCAGGAAATCCGCCTTGCCCGCCTTCGCTCCCTGTATGAACGCCTCGATCTCCCCGGAGGTGTAGATCAGGGCCGGTCCGTCGGGGTCGGCGGACTGGCGCACCGCGACCCTGCCGTCCGCCAGTTTCATGGTCTCGACGCAGTTGCCGCCGTTGCCGCCGCTCCAGGGCTTGTGCCAGCCCTCCTCACCCAGCTCGGCGGCCGGCATTCCGTTGTATATGCGTTTCATTCACAGCTCCTTGCGGAGATCGTCGAGGATCTCCTTCGTGCGTTGTACTGTCGCGGCCTGGGCCGCCATGCGGTCCATGACCTCGAGGTGCGTGGCGACCTCGGGGCGCGCGTCGAGATAGACGGCACCGGTCAGGTACTCGCTGTAGACCATGTCCGGGAGTTCGGCCACCGCGAACCGGAAGAGGACGAAGGGTCCGTAGGTGCCGGGGTGGTGGCCGGCCGCGAACTCGGCGATCTGCAGGGTGACGTTCGGCAGCCGTGCGCCCTCGAGCAGCTTCTCGATCTGGGCCTTCATCACGCCCGGTCCGCCGACGGGTCTGCGCAGCACCGTCTCGTCCATGATCACCCAGAGCTTCGGGGCGTCCGGGCGGGTCAGCAGGGACTGGCGCTCCATGCGCAGCGCCACATGGCGTTCGACGTCGTCCGGCTCCGTGTGGCCGATGGCTCCGCCGAGCATGATGGCCCTGGCGTAGTCCTCGGTCTGGAGCAGACCGGGCACGAAGTGCGGTTCATACGCACGGATGAGGCTTGCGGCACCCTCCAGGCTGACGTACATGCTGAACCAGTTGGGCAGGACGTCGTGGAAACGTTGCCACCAGCCGGGCTTGTTGGCCTCTTCGGCCAGCTCGACGAAACCGCGGGCCTCCTCTTCGCCGATCCCGTAGGCGCCGAGGAGCAGTTGGACGTACGGGATCTTCAGCGCGACCTCGGCGGTCTCCATCCTGCGGATGGTGCCGGGGGCCACGCGGAGGACCTTGGCCGCTTCCTCGCGTTTGAGGCCGGCGCGCTCCCGCAGATCCTGCAGGCGCTTGCCGAGAACGACCTGCCCCACGGTGGGGGCGGACCGCGGTTCACTCACTTCGAGACCTCCCCACGTGCTTGTTTGCGAGCAGTGTGCCATGGCACCCATTCAATGAATATGCCCACTCTGAATTTTTCATAGTGGGGGTTGCCAATGTGATGGTTGCAGCGGGAGAGTGGTCGTGTGAACCGTGACGCGCTCGCCACCGAGCTCCTGGACTCCCTTGCGGGGACCGATCTCACCCGGTATGCCTTCGAGTTGCCGGCGCGCGCCGAACAGGTCTCACGGGCAAGAAAGTTGGCCTCCGCGCGATTGGGAAGCTGGGGCGTCGAGGGAGACGCCCACGACACCGCCCTGCTCGTGCTCTCCGAGCTGTTCACCAACGCCATCGTCCACACCGGCGGCCATCTGGTCGGCTGCGAACTTCTCGTCGGCGACGGCCGGTTGCGCGTGACGGTGCAGGACCAGGGTGCCACCACCACCGGCCCGCGCGTGTGCCACGGCGCGCAGGGCGAGCGCGGGCGGGGGCTGCTGCTCGTGGAGGCGGTGAGCCGTGCCTGGGGCACGTACGACGCCGCGCCGGGAGTGGGCCGCGTCGTCTGGGCCGAACTGCCCTTCATACCCGATGCCGCGTCCAGGGAAGGGGCGTCGGCGTCGGAGTGGCAGTGCTGAGGAACCTGGCGCCGCTCCTGTCCCGGGGCGTGCGCCACGCCGACGCCGACCTCCTGAGCAGGCTCGAGGTCCCCGCCGCGCTCCCCACCACGCTGGGGTGCGACGCGGTCGGCGTCCCCGCGCACTACGGAATCCGACTGCTCGCCCGGATGCGGAGCACCGGCTGCGTGTTCGCCGACGGGGCCTGGTGGTGGTGGATCGTCCCCGCCGGCTCCGACCTCGACCTGACCTGGCCGCTGCCGTCCCACTACGCCCGCGGGGCGCGGGTGCCCGCCAGCGGCGCCCGGCTGATCCGCCGGCCGGACGGCCCGAGCCCGTACACGCCACCCATCCCGCTGTACTTGATGGCCTGTCAACTCACCGGCACCGCGCCGCGTTGGCCGGCCGGCCTGACCGGTTCGGCACGGGGCTGAACCGGAGCACCCGCCAGGTCCGCCGGACCGCCGGGCGATCCGCCGGGATAGGCTTCTGCGCATGTCAGAAGCGAATACGGGCCCCGAACGGCAGGGCCTCACACCGCGCCAGGCCCGCCGCGTCCGGATAGCCCTGTCGGCCGCCATCATGATCGCGGTGGGTGCCACGCTGGTGCTGCGGCTCGGCAGCACACACTCGGTGCTCACCGTGGGCTTCTACGGCATCGCCCTGATCCTCTCCGGCAGCGCGCTGGTCCTCAGCCGCGCCGGACGCACCCGGTGGGCCACCCTGGTCCTGGGCATCGGCGTGGCGGTGGCGCTCGTCGCGGAGTGGGCGATCGCCTCGATGCGCTGAGCACGGCGAGGCCGGCCTTTTACCGAGGCGACCGGTCACCGGGTCCGGCGGCGACTGATCCGCGGGGCCGAACACGGGGATCGCCGGGCACGCCCGTGGTCATTCACCAAATGACTCCACCCAGGGCGCAGTTCGGCCTCGCGACTGCCGGAAGGGTGGCCGGCCGGCGTCGGCAGGACGCCCGGCCCTGCGGCTGCGGCGGCTCGCACCGGCGGCAGCAGGAACACGGGGGTGACGCCTGAACAATGGCCCCCGCGCGGTGGCGATCTGGCGGTGGGTCAGCGGCCGGTGGAGCCGTCGATCAGTTCGCGGAGGATGTCCGCGTGCCCCGCGTGACGGCCGGTCTCCTCGATCATGTGGGTGAGTGCCCAGCGGATGCTGGGGGCCGGGTGGTCCGGCTGCGGTCGAGGGACCGGTGCCCCGAGGTCGGTGCACCCGTCGAGCACTCGGTTGGCGCGCTCGACCGCGTCCCGGTAGCGGGCGACGACATCGTCCACACCGTCCTGCGGCGATGCCTGGAAGGTCGCTTGCCAGTCGTCGACCTGCTCCCCGAGGAACATCGAGCGCTCGACGCAGGTCAGATGGCCCAGCAGGCCGAGCAGGTTCGTGCCCGACGGCACTGCGGCTGTGCGCACCTGCGGTTCGGGAGCGCCGTCGACCTTCGCGGCGATCGAAGTCCGCAGGTGGTCGAGGAATCCGCGCAGGACCTCGGCCTCACTGTTTCCGGTCCGGGGTGGCGGGGTGTCGCGGCGGCGGGTGCGGCGCGTGGTGCTGGGCACGGGATTCTCCTTGCCTTCGGGGCCGGACCGGGATCACACGGTGCGGCGGATGAGGAGGATGTGGTCGGTGACCTCGGCGGTACGTCCGCCCGGGCCGGTCGCGGTCCGGCGGGGTGTGTCGGCCCGCTCCACCGTCCACGTCGCCGGGTCCAGCCCGATTCCTGCGGCGACTTCCCGAGGGCTCGGGTACCGGATGTCGGGGTCCTGGTTCCACGACCACGGCGCGGTCGAGCCGTGATCGACGACCAGCAGCCGCCCGACCGGGCGCAGCGCGTGCGCAGCCGCGCGCAGGACGGCTGCCCGGTCCAGGTCGAAGGGGGTGTGCAAGTAGTGGGCGCAGATCAGGTCGAAGGCGCCGGACGGGAAGGACTCGTGCAGGTCGTGCCGCACCGCGGTGACGCGCTCGCCGAGGCCTTGTGAGTGGGCGAGGGCGGCGAGCCGCTCGACGGCCACGGCCGAGATGTCGACGGCGGTGACGCGCCACTGTCGGCGGGCGAGCCACAGCGCGTCGCCGCCGTTGCCGCATCCGAGGTCCAACGCGTCACCGGGCGGCAGGCCCGTCACCGTCTCGGTGAGGCGAGCATTCGGCTGCGGGCCGTCGGCTTGCGTCCGGGCCGCGTACACGCCGTCCCAGAACGCGACCGCTTCGGTGGTACTCATCGGGGCTCCTTCTGTCGGTATGCGCCCAGTCTGAGGAGCCGACCCGCGACTTGGCACGGAATCTTGCGGTTATGGCAAGGTGGCCTGATGGATCACCATGCGGACGACGAAGTTCTCGGCGCGGTCGGACCGCGGCTTCGTGCGCTGCGCCGCGACCGCGGCATCACCCTTGCCGACCTCGCGGCGACGACCGGCGTCTCGGAGAGCACCCTGTCCCGGCTGGAGAGCGGGCAGCGCAGGCCGACCCTGGAACTGTTGCTGCCGCTGGCCCGTATCTACGACGTTCCGCTGGACGACCTCGTCGGAGCCCCGCGCACCGGCGACCCCCGGATCCACCTCAAGCCGATCAGGCGGTTCGGCATGACCTTCGTGCCCCTGTCCCGGCGGCCGGGCGGGGTGCACGCGTTCAAAATGATCATCCCTGCCCAGCCGGGACCGCTGGAACCGACCCTGCAGACCCACGAGGGCTTCGAATGGCTCTACGTGCTCAACGGCCGCCTGCGGCTCGTCCTCGGCGAGCGCGACCTGACGTTGCCGCCCGGTGAGGCTGCCGAGTTCGACACGTCCTTGTCCCACTGGCTGGGCAGCGCCGACGGCGGCGTGGTCGAACTTCTCATCCTGTTCGGCCTGCAGGGGGTACGTGCGCATGTGCGCACCGACGCCCATCGCCCGTCGCGGCCCGGGAACCAGCGGTGACCCCGGAGAGCGATTGCGTGCTCGCGTCGGAGTGAGCCCCGCCGCGCGGCTGCTGGTCCTGGGGTCGTAGCAGGTGCTCACCCGCTGGGCGGACCAGGCTCGTTCCAGTAGTTGATGTCGCGCCGCCGCGGTCGGTGCGAGGTTCAGTGCATGACCGGTGCGACAGGAATGAAGAGGGCGCCTTCGCGGACGTGGTGGCAGCGGTGGCCGTGCTGGGTGAGCCGAGCCACCGTGCTGTGGGCGATTGCCTACGCCGGTTTCGGCCTGGTATGCGCGCTGAACGGGACGCCGCTGTTCCATCTGGGCGGAGCGCAGGGGCCCTCGGCACTGGGCTGGGGCGCCGCAGCGGTCGGGACCCTGGCGGGCCTGGCCAGTGGCGCGGTGGCACGGTACGGACTGCGGCCGTCCTTGCGGGTGCTGCTGTGGGTGGCCTGCGTGCCGGCCGGGATCGCCGCGTTCGGCCTGCTGATGGACGTCATCACGCTGGTCTTCGGCCAAGGGGTGGACAGCGGGGTGGCCGCCGCGAACCACGTACTCGCGGCGGCGGGCGTCCTGTTGCTCGCGGCCACTGCCCGGTCCGACCGCCGTCCGACCGCCGCAGCCGCCGTACGGACTCCTTCCGCCGCCTCCCGGCCGGTGCAGCTCGCCGCCTGTGCGGGGACGGTGGCCTTTCTCCCCTACGCGGCGATGAAGCTCGTCTGGGCGACCGGCGGCACCTTCGCCGGGATCTCCGGCGAGGAGATGCTCGCGATGTCCGAGCGCAACGGCGCGTCGGGAATCTGGCTCACCTTGGAGTCCTGGGGCCTGGACGGCACCGTACTGCTGGCCGCGCTCGGCATCCTCCTGTTGTGGGCCCTGGTCCGCCCGTGGGGCCAGGTCTTCCCGCGCTGGACGCTGTGGCTGCGAGGCCGACGCGTCCCTCGCCCGCTCCTCCTGGCCCCGGCCTTGACCGGCGCCGCCACGCTCGCTCCGTACGGGCTGCTCGGAGTCGGCTACGCGGCCCTGTCCACGGCCGGCGTCGTGACGATGCGGCGCGGCGACTTCCACTCCTCGAGCGATGCACTGCTGGTCGCCTGGATCGGCATGGCCGCGTTCGCCGTCCACGGCGTCGCACTGGTGGTCGCTGCCCGCTCGTACTGGCTTCGGACCAGCTCCACCCGGCCGGGCGTGGCCTGTCACGGTCCGGCCGAGCCCTCACCCTGATCGCCGCGGCCGTGAAGCTGCCCGGCCCGAATCGCGTCCGCCGGGACCTCGAAGACGATCTCGAGTCCGTCCCGCTCGTCCGTCTGGTCGCCGACACGCGTGAAGCCGAAGCCCGCGATGGTGGCCAGGGAGGCGGTGTTGTCGGGTCTGACACTGGCCCGCACGGTCCTGACACCGGGTTCGTCGGCGGCCCTGGCGAGCAGCGCCGCCAGCATGGCGCGGGCATAGCCCTGGCGGCGGTACCGGGGCACGACGGTGTAGCCGACCTCGACCGTGCCGGCCTCGTCCGGCGGTCCGTGGAACCCGGCGTCGCCGACGACGGTCCCGTCCGGCTCGGACACCGCGGCCCGAGTGATCCAGGGCGCGGCAGACGGGTCCTTGGCGATCTGTTCGGCCCGGTAGCCGAAGATCCAGCGTGCCCGGTCGCTGACGAAGTATTCGTCGAGGGCGATCCCGGCCTCGGCGCTGCCGCCGGCGAGGTCACCGTCGGCGAGCGCCCGCAGCGCCGGTGCTCCGAGTTCGACGAAGCGAACGCGTCTGGTCGTGGAGAGAGGTTGGTTGTTCATCGCGGAGATGCTCGCCGGGTGCCGAGGGCCTGTCCACAGCGTTTCGGTCTCGGCCGA
>NZ_JBSGZJ010000392.1:0-6624 GCF_053610925.1 Streptomyces sp. NPDC054847
CTCCAGGGGAAGGCGCGGCCGGCGGTCGTTCCGGCCCCGTGCCGTTCCGCGCGTGTGGCAGGGTCGCGGCATGCCGTTCGATCACAACGACCACTACCACCGCCTGCTGCTGCGCCATGCGCCGCGCGGCGGTGGCGCGGCGCTGGACGTCGGGTGCGGGACGGGTCGGTTCGCGCGGAGGGTCGCCGGGCTCGGCCTGGACGTGGACGCTGTCGATCCGTCCGCCCGGGTGATCGCCGAGGCACGTGCGCGGTCCGCCGCCGCCGGGGGACCGCGCTTCGTACAGGGCGACATCACCGGGATGGAACTGCCCCGCGGCCACTACGCCTTCATCTCCTGCCTGGCGAGTCTCCACCACATGCCGTTCGCCACCGTCGCCGCGCTGCGGGACGCGCTCGCGCCCGGGGGCACGCTGGTGGTCCTCGGCTGTTACGCGGAGAGGACGGCCGCCGACCGGGCGTGGAGCCTGGCGGCCGTGCCCGTCAACGCCGTCGCCCGGCTCGCCGTGGGTACGGCGGACCGGTGCCGCGCGGGGAACGGCGGGCGCATGACGCGCCCTCCGGTACGGCAGCCGGACATGGCGCTGGCCGACATCCGGCGTGAGGCGGCGGTGCTGCTGCCCGGGGCGGGCGTGCGGCGGCTGCTGTTCTGGCGGTATCTGCTCGTCTTCCGCAACAGCGGCTGAGGCCGGTCAACCCGGCGATTATGCACTAGTGCATAATCTGGTTGCTTCTAGTGCAGGATCGGTCTAGGTTCTGGGTATGACCGCCAAGGCTCCCTCCCCCGTCACGCTCACCGGCCGCCATGTGCGCCTCGAACCGCTCACGGAGGGCCATCTCTCCGATCTCTTCGCCGCGGGCGGGCAGGACGAAGAGGTCTGGCGGTGGCAGGGCGGGCCCGCCCCGCAGAGCGAGGCGGAGCTCGGTGACACACTCCGCGAGCTGCTGGCCGCGGCGGAGCAGGGCAGGTACGTGCCGTTCGCCGTGATCCACCTCGGTTCCGGGCGGGCCGTCGGCTGGACCACGTTCTCGGACGTCGACGTCCGGGACGAGCGCCTGGAGATCGGGTGGACCTGGTACGGGCGGGCGTACTGGCGGACCGCTGTGAACACCGAGACGAAGCTGCTGTTGCTGGGCCATGCCTTCGAGGAACTCGGCATGAGCCGCGTCCAGTTGAAGACCGACCACATGAACAGGCGCTCACAGGACGCCATCGCGCGCCTCGGGGCGCGGCGGGAGGGTGTGCTGCGACGCCACCGGCGGCGGCCGGACGGGACGTGGCGCGACAGCGTGTACTTCTCGATGCTGGCCGACGAGTGGCCGGCCGCTAAGGAGCGGCTGGAGGGCCGGCTGTGACCGGCGGGCCACAGGGGCGCGCGCCGCTACGATCCGGTGGCATGGGGATCACTGTGCAGTCGCTGACGTACTACCCGGTCAAGGGCTGTGCCGGCACATCCATGGAGTCGGCCCGGGTCGGCGCCACAGGTCTGGAGCACGACCGGACGTTCATGGTCGTCGACGCCGTCGATGGGGCGTTCCGGAGTCAGCGCAAGACGCCCGCCATGGCCGCGGTACGGCCGGAGCTCCTCGACGGCGGGCGGACGATGCGGCTGAGCGCGCACGGGATCGAGAGCGTGGTCGTGGCGGTCGACCCCCACGGGCAGCCGCGGCCGGTGAGCCTCTTCGACAAGCCGGTCGGGCACTGCCCGGACCAGGGCGAGGACGCGGCCGAGTGGTTCTCCGAGGTGCTCGGCGCCAAGTCGCGGCTGGTGCGCGTGCCGAGCGGGTTCGACCGTGACGGATGGGGCGAGACGCCGGGGAAGGTCGCCTTCGCGGACGCCCATGCCGTGCTCGTCGTGTCCCAGGCGTCGCTGGACGGACTGAACGCGCGGATCGAGGCCATGGGCGGGGAGCCGGTGCCGATGGACCGCTTCCGCGCCAACATCGTGCTGGACGGGTGCGCCGAGCCCCATGACGAGGACATCATGCGGCGGTTGGAGGCCGGCGGCGTGCGACTCGCCCACTCCGTACGGGCGATGCGCTGCTCCGTTCCACTGGTGGACCAGCGCACGGGGCTGCGGGCCGGCCCCGAACCGGTGCGCACGCTCGCCACGTACCGACGGGAGCCCGCCTACGACAACAAGGTGAGCTTCGGCGCGAAGGCGGCCGTGGTGCGCGAGGGCACACTGTCGGTCGGGGACCCGGTGCGGGTGGAGCGGTACGCGAACGGGACGCCGGATCCCCGGCGCCCCGCCTCCTCGTGAACCGGCCGGCTCAGCGCCCGTAGCGGATCAGGGCCCTGACCATCCGGCATGTCGTGTCGGACGGGACATGGACGCCGATGCGCTCCGCCGTCGACCGGATCCGCCGGTTGTCGGCGGTCGCCGGGTGGTAGACGCCGGAGTCCAGCAGCGCGATCGCGAGGCGCATGGCCTTCAGCCGGCGGTTGTGGGACACGTACCACTCGCGCGGCTGTCCGGCCGGGAGCGGCTTCTTGCTGAGCGGGGTCAGGGGCTTCGTCGTGAGTGTGGCTACGGCCATCGGCAACCTCCTGGCGCGGTGGCGGGACCATCCCGAACTACTGTTCATTCTACCGGTGGGCACTGACAATTTCCCCTGGCCAGACGGCATTTGAGGGGCTCCGGAGCGGTACCGTGGAGCCCATGGAGATCTGGATCAACCCCGCCTGTTCCAAGTGCCGCAGCGCCGTGGACCTGCTCGACGCGGAGGGCGCCGAGTACACCGTCCGCCGCTACCTCGAGGACGTGCCGACCGAGGACGAGATCCGCGCCGTCCTCGAGCGGCTGGGCCTGGAGCCCTGGGACATCACACGCACCGGCGAGGCCGTCGCCAAGGAGCTGGGCATCGCCGACTGGCCGCGGGACGACGCCTCCCGTGACCGCTGGGTCGCGGCGCTCTCGCAGCACCCGAAGCTCATCCAGCGCCCCATCATCACGGCGGACGACGGGTCCGCGGTGGTGGGACGCTCGGAGGAAGCGGTACGGGACGCGCTGGGCCGCGGCTGAGCGGCGGGGCATGACGAGGCGCGGCTGCGCACCCGGGGCTGCCCGTACAGGAGATGCGCGCCCTGCTCGACGCGGCAGGCGCGTGAGGGTGCGGTGCCGCGCCGCGCCTCGTGCGAACTTCCGTTGCCTTAAGGAAAGTTAAGGAAGTGCCGGGCGAGGCCGGTGAGCAGCCCGCCGCGGCTACTCGTACGTAAGGGCACAAGGAACCATCCGGCCGCCCCCGCGGCCGGGGACAGGAGCCCTTACGTGTCACGCAAGAAGACCCTCAGCGGCAAGAAGAAGCTCGCCCTCCTCGTCGGCGCGGCGGCCATGGTTGGCGGCACTGCGATTGTCATGACCGGGACAAGTCAGGCGTCCGTTGCCTGCGACGGGCTGGCCCAGGCGGTCCGCAACAACGAGAACTTCATCGCCGGGCAACGGGCGAATCCCGACGCCCAGTCGGAGGCACGGATCGCCAACCGCGAGGCGGTGATCGCGCAGATCAGGGTCCAGCAGGAGGCCGCCGGCTGCGACGCCGGAGAGGGCGGCGGCCAGGCGGCGGCTCCCCCGGCCGAACAGCCGCCCGCAGAGGCGCCGCCCGCAGAGGAGGGCGCGGGCGAGGACCAGGGCGCAGGTGAAGAGCAGGGCGCAGGTCAGGACGACCAGGCGGGCGAGGGGGCCGGCGGCGGCGCCGCGGGCGAGGTGGTCTGCGCCGGCTCCACCGTGACGCTCTCCGGTGAGGGCGGCGCACCCGCCGCCTCCAGCGGCGAGTTCCCCGTCGGGACGCGGCTCAAGGTGACCAACCTGGACAACGACAAGTCCACGACCGTCGAGGTCACTTCCGTCTCCGGCAGCTGCGCGCTGCTGAACAACGCCGCCTTCGAGCAGGTGCGCGAGGCGGGCAAGTTCCTCATCCGCAACGCGCGTATCGAGCGCGTCGGCTGACCCGTACCGGTCGCGCCGGATCCGAGGACGCACGCCGTGGCGGCTCCCCCTTCCACTGTCCCAGGGGGAGCCGTGGCCGCCGGGCCGCACACCCGGCGGTGCCACGGCGCCGTCCGTACCGCGCGGCCGTGGTGCCGCCGTAGCCGCAGGCCCCGGTAACGCCCCCGCCGGCCCTGCGGCTGCGGCCTTCCCGCCGCCTACGGCGCCGTCCCCGCCAGCAGTTCCTCGGCTTCCGCGAGGATCTCCGTGAGCCGCACGCCGAAGCGGATGTCGCAGTCGTGCGCCTGCCCCGTTCGCGCGGACTCGAGCAGCGCGTCGACCGCCCTGCGGAACGAGTCGACCGGATCGCCCCAGCCCTCGGGAAGCTCCGCCCTCCCCCGCTCGCCCAGCAGGACGAGACTCGTGCCGGCGGCCTTGCCCGGCGCGCTCAGGCCGAGGGTCACCGTGCTGGAGGCCCCGGAGGCGTGCCGCAGCGCCAGGTGGACGGTGTCGGCCGGGCCACGGGCCGCCGACAGCGTTGTCACATCGCCGAGCACCGGGATCAGCGCGGAGAGGGCGTGCGGGCCGACGTCCCACAGGCCGCCCTTCTCACGCCGCCAGGGCGAGGCCGCGAACGGGCTGTCGGAGCCGTCCGAGTACAGCGAACCGAGCCACTGGGCGTGCGCCGTGAACCACCCGTCCGAGGCGGCCTGTTCGGCCACCCAGGGCGCCGTGTCGGCGGCGAACCGCAGCGTGCAGAAGACCACGGAGGCCACCTGGGCGTCCTTTGCGGCACGGGCCGCCGCGTGCGCCGCGGCCACGTTGGTCGCGACCGGCTTGTCCAGCAGCAGGTGGCGGCCCGCCGCGGCCGCCCTGGCGGCGAGCGGGGCCTGGACGTCCGGCGGCACGGCGAACGCGACGGCGTCGCTGACCGCGAGCAGGGCCTCGATCCCCTCGTCGCCGGTGAACGCCGCCGTGCCATGCGCGTCGGCCAGTGCCGCGGCCGCCTCCGGCCGCCTCCCCCACACGCCGCTGAACACGACATCCGGATGCCCGGCCAGCGCCGGCGCCTGCGTCATCCCCGCCCATGGCCCGGCACCGATGAGGCCTATGCGCAGCGGCTGTGTCTGCTTCGTCATGCGCACCAGTGTGCACGGTCACAGAGCCGCCCATCCGCGCGGTCCGGCGTGCGCGCACCCGTGGAGACCCCTGTATACGACGTGCCGCCACCGGCCCGTTTCCCGGGCGCCCGGCCCCGTCCCGCCTCTCACGCCCCGGCTCGCGGCGGCCGGGACGATCACCGACCGGCGGGGATGTGTCGCGTGTCTCAGAACATTCCCGGAAACGTTGCCGGGGACGGTTCCCGCGACATCTCCCCTGACGCGTCCGGGGACACCCCCGGCCCCTGCGAAGCACCTCTGACCAGCAACAACGCGACCCGCCACGCGCGTTCACGACCCCGGTCCGAGGTGCCGCCGCCCCTGCTCCGGCCGCGGCAGGAGGGGCGCCTCCCCGACCCGTCCCGGCCGTCCGGCCCGCTGCGTAACGTGGGGTTCACAAACGGGCAACGGCCGGGAAATCGCGTATTGCCAAGCTGCGCGGCATACCGCTGCACCCGCAAAGGATGAGGCCCCGTGACCTTCAAGGCTGAGTACATCTGGATCGACGGCACCGAGCCGACCGCCAAGCTTCGCTCGAAGACGAAGATCCTCAACGATGGCGCTGAGCTGCCCATCTGGGGCTTCGACGGGTCCAGCACCAACCAGGCCAAGGGCCACGCCTCCGACCGCGTGCTGAAGCCGGTCTTCACCTGCCCGGACCCGATCCGCGGCGGCGACGACGTCCTGGTGCTGTGCGAGGTCCTCAACACGGACATGACCCCGCACGAGTCCAACACCCGCGCCGCGCTCGCCGAGGTCTACGAGCGCTTCGCCGCTCAGGAGCCGATCTTCGGCATCGAGCAGGAGTACACCTTCTTCGACGGTGAGCGTCCGCTCGGCTTCCCGGCCGGCGGCTTCCCCGCCCCGCAGGGCGGCTACTACTGCGGTGTCGGCGCCGACGAGATCTTCGGCCGCGACGTCGTCGAGGCGCACCTGGAGAACTGCCTCAAGGCGGGGCTCGGCATCTCCGGCATCAACGCCGAGGTCATGCCCGGCCAGTGGGAGTTCCAGGTCGGCCCGCTCGCCCCGCTCGAGGTCGCCGACCAGCTGTGGGTGGCCCGTTGGCTGCTCTACCGCACCGCCGAGGACTTCAAGGTCTCCGCGACGCTGGACCCCAAGCCGGTGAAGGGCGACTGGAACGGCGCGGGCGCGCACACCAACTTCTCGACCAAGGCGATGCGTGAGGGCTACGACGCCATCATCACCGCGTGCGAGTCGCTGGGCGAGGGCTCCAAGCCCCTCGACCACGTCAAGAACTACGGCGCCGGCATCGACGACCGTCTCACCGGTCTGCACGAGACCGCCCCGTGGAACGAGTACAGCTACGGCGTCTCCGACCGTGGCGCCTCGGTCCGTATCCCGTGGCAGGTCGAGCAGGACGGCAAGGGCTACATCGAGGACCGCCGCCCGAACGCCAACGTCGACCCGTACGTGGTGACCCGCCTCCTGGTGGACACCTGCTGCGCGGCGCTGGAGAAGGCCGGCCAGGTCTGAGCGCAAACAGCTCCTTGAAAGGGGCCCCGCCGATTCCGGCGG
>NZ_JBSGZJ010000393.1:0-6620 GCF_053610925.1 Streptomyces sp. NPDC054847
GCCCACGAGCGGGGAACATGACTGAGGGGCGACGCTCGAAAGCGTCGCCCCTCACTCGTACTCCGAACTTATGGGCCGGAGGTCCGCTCGTCGTCCGGTCGGGACCGGACGGCTCAGTGACCGCCCTGCTCGTCGCGGCGGCGCTGCCACCGCTGTTCGATCCGGTCCATCACGGATCTGCGCTGGTGCGAGTGCCGGCGACCGTGTCCGCCGGATGTCTGCTGCTGTTCACCTGGCTTCGGCGCCTTGCGCCAGCCCGTGACCGCGAGAACCGCACAGCCGAGCATCACCAGGAAGCCCACCACACTGATCCAGATCTGCTGGGCGACCATTCCGGCCATGAGGAGCGCGATACCCACCAGGAAGCCTGCGACTGCTTGGTAGACCCGTCGCCGGGTGTACGTACGCAGCCCGCTTCCCTCGAGCGCTGTCGCGAACTTGGGATCTTCGGCGTACAGCGCTCGCTCCATCTGCTCGAGCATTCGCTGCTCGTGCTCCGAGAGCGGCACGGAGTCCTCCTCGTCGTCGGTCGCGGGGGCGACCGGTATGCGGCCCTTCCAGGATAGGCAGGGATTCGCCCCCGTGAAACCCGCCCTCTCGCAAAACGCCCTCCGGGCCGCCATGCCCGATCGGGGTGCTGAGGCGTAGATTCCCCAACCTCCGATCCGTCATGCCGGATGGTGTCCCCCGATCATACGGTGCGAAGCCCGACGACGGAGGGTCTGTGGCGTACTCCATCTGCGGCTGCGCCGCTGATCAGCCGCGCTTCTCGCCCAGGACGTGCAGCTGAGTAGCGACGGAATGGAAGGCTGGCAGTTCCGCGGCGGCGGCTTCCAGCTTCAGCAGCGCGTCCAGCGCGCCCGGTTCGGTGTCCACGAGAACGCCGGGAACGAGGTCGGCGAAGACCCGCACTCCGTGCACCGCGCCGACTTCGACACCGGCCTGTGCGACGAGCTCGGTGAGCTGCTCGGCCGTGAAGCGGCGGGGCACCGGGTCACCCGTGCCCCAGCGGCCATCGGGGTCGCTCAGCGCCTGGCGGGCCTCGCTGAAGTGCCCCGCGAGGGCACGGGCGAGGACGGCGCCGCCCAGCCCGGCGGCGAGCAGGCTGAGCGCTCCGGCGGGCCTCAGCGCCTCCACCGCGTTGCGCACGCCCTCGGCCGGGTCGTCGACGTATTCGAGCACGCCGTGGCAGAGGACGGCGTCGTAGCCGCCGCGCTCGACCACGTCGAAGAGGCCGTGGATGTCGCCCTGGACGCCGCGCACCCGCTCGGCGACCCCGGCCTCCGCCGCCCGGCGCTCAAGCGCGAAGAGGGCGTTCGGGCTGGGGTCGACGACGGTGACCCGGTGGCCGAGCTGGGCGGCGGGCACGGCGAAGTTCCCGGTGCCGCCGCCGGTGTCGAGGATGTCCAGCGAGTCCGTCCCGGTCGCCTTGACCCGGCGGTCCAGGGCATCCCTCAGGACGTCCCAGACCACGGCGGTACGGAGAGAGGCGCGAGAGGGGCGCGGTGGGGTCTCCCCACCGGTGGGGGACGGTTCCGACACGGCAGTTGGCTCCTCGGGCGATGTGCTGGTTGGCCTGCTCCCACCCTATTGCCTCCGCTGCCCGGGCCGACGTTCCGTCTCATCCCGAGGCATCCCGCCTCCCCTCGACGGCATCCCCGCCCGGCTCCACGCGGACCGTGCCGGCCTCCGGCCCGGTGCCGACTGCCTGCTGAACCCGCCCGTCCGCGTCCCGGACGTGGCCGGCTTCTGCGGTCCCGGCACCGACTGCCCGCTGAGCGACCGGACCAGGGCCGGTGCATGCGGGACCCGTACCGACTGCCGCCGAGCCCGCCCGTCCACGCCCCGCACCGTGCCCGGTCCCGGCGGGCCCGCACCGACTGCCGAGCCCGCCCGTCCGCGCCCCCGTAGCCGGTGCCTGCCCCGGTACCGACTGCCGCCGACTCCTCGCGCGTCTCCGTCCGGCACCGTGGCGGTTGCGGCGGGCCCCGTCCCGGTCTCCCGCCTGAGCCCGCGTCCGCCTCCTGGCCGGTCCCCCGGTCGGACCGCTCCCCCGCTCGCACCCCTCATCCAGCGACATCCCCTCGCCGCGTCGCCGTCCCGGCCGCCGGCGTTTCCTGGTCCGGCTGCGACACCCTGGGCCGGGGCAGGGCGGGCTGGAGCACGAGAAGGCGCTCCACGAGGCGCAGGAACATGGCCGCGTCCCTGAGAAGGTCGTCGGCGTCGCGATGGCTGGCCGCGCCCCGTATGCCGGCCTCTGCGCGGGCCCGGCGCTCGGCGCCCGAGGCGAAGAGCAGGCTCCATTCGGACAGCTCCGGCGCTATTTCGGGCAGCACCTCCCAGGCGCTGCGGATGCGCTGCCTGCGCCGCGCGCCGGTCTCGGGGCGGCCGCGGGCGGCGAGCACCGCGGCCGCCGTGCGCAGGGCGGCCAGATGTGCCGTGGCGTACCGCTCGTTCGGCTGGGCCAAGGTCGCGGCCTCGTCGAGTCCGCTGCGGGCCTGGGCGAGCAGATCGAGGGCGGCGGGCGGCGCGGAGGTCCGGCGCAGGACGGGATGCACGTCGTGTGCCGGGCCGGTCGATGAGGGGGCAGGGCCGGTGGCGCGGCGCCGGTGAGCGGCGGCTGCTGAGTAGCTGGCCATGACGAGCCTCCTGTCGTCGTGTGACGGCGCTGTGGCCGTATGTGTCCATCGTGGAGGCACCCACTGACAATCGGCCCTGACCTGGCCTTTTGCATCGATCAAGGGTTCGGGGGTAATTTTTGCACTGACTGGTCAGTGCAAATACTGGCGGCGGAGGGACCGGGATGGGGATCGGGGTGGGGCAGGTGGACAGCCCTCAGGGCGCGGCCTTGAGCGCCGGGGACTTCGGGCTGAGAGGCCCGCGCGGGTGGGCCTTCCGCTCGGTGGACATCGAGGCGGAGCCCGGCGCCCTCGTCGCGATCGAGGGCCCGTCGGGCTCCGGACGCACCTGCCTGCTCCTCGCGCTGACCGGACGGATGCGCCCCACGGAAGGCCGTGCGGAGGTCGCCGGCCTGCAACTGCCGCGCAGAATGGCCGCGGTGCGCCGGATCAGCGCGCTCGGTCCGGTGCCGGGTGTCAGCGATCTCGACCCGGCGCTCACCGTCGCGGAGCACCTGCGCGAACGCGCGCTGCTCCAGCGGCGCTTCGACGGTTCGGTCCGGGCCCTGTTCCGGCCGCGTGCGGAGCGGACGGCCGCTGCGGCCGAGCGGGTCGAGAGGGCACTGGCAGCCGCCGGACTCGATCTCGCGACGCTGCCGAAGCGGGAACGCACGGCCGTACGCGATCTCGAGCGGCTCGAGGAGCTGCGGCTCTCCGTGGCCCTGGCGCTGATCGGCGGCCCCCGGTTGCTCGCGGTCGACGACGTGGGCCTCAAGCTCTCCGACACCGAACGGGCCGCTGCGTGGGACCTGTTGCGCTCGGTCGCTGACAGCGGGACGACCGTGGTCGCGGTGTGCGGCGAGGCGCCGGAGGGCGCCGTCGTCGTACGCACCCGGCCCACCGGCGCCGGCTCGGAGGACAACGAGGCCGACGTCGGCACCGAGACCGGCAAGAGCCCCGCCGAGAGCACCGGCAGGAGCCCTTCCGGAAGCCCGGCCGAAGAGACCGGCGAGGACCCCGGCCACGCCGTCGGCACCGAGACCGAGACCGGCACCGGCATGGGCCCCGCCAGGAGCACTGAAATAAGCACCGCCAAAAGCACCGCCGTGGACACCGACGAGGAGGGGGCGTCCGATGCGATCGCCGAAACTGGCCGCGCTTGAGCTGAAGCGCTTCGGGCGGGGCAAGCTCCCGGCCGCCGCGATCGTCGCGGTCATGCTGCTGCCGCTGCTCTACGGCGCCCTCTACCTGTGGTCGTTCTGGGACCCGTACGGCAGGCTCGACAGGATTCCCGTCGCTCTCGTCAACGACGACAAGGGCGCCACCGCGTCCGGCAAGAGGATCGCCGCCGGTGACGAGATCACCAAGGGTCTGCTCGACAGCGACGTCTTCGAGTGGCACGAGGTCGACGACGCCGAGGCCCGCCGGGGTGTCGAGGACGGCACGTACTACCTCTCGCTGACCATGCCGGAGGACTTCAGCCGGCGCATCGCCTCCAGTTCGGGCGACTCCCCCGAGACCGGCGCCCTCCAGGTCCGCACGAACGACGCGAACAACTACATCGTCGGGCAGATCTCGCGGACGGTCTTCTCCGAGGTGCGCACCGCCGCGTCGACCAATGCCTCACGGTCGTTCCTCGACCGCATCTTCATCTCCTTCTCCGACATCCATGAGGCGACGGAGAAGGCGGCGAAGGGCGCCGACAAGCTCAAGAGCGGGGTCGGGAAGGCGAAGAAGGGCTCGGAGGACCTCGCGGACGGCCTGAAGGACGCGAAGGACGGCAGCGGCAAGCTCGCCGGGGGCATCACGAAGCTCCACAAGGGCGCCGGCGAGCTGGAGAACGGCTCCCGTCAGGTCGCCGACGGCACGCAGGTGCTCGCCGACAAAGTCAACGGCTATGCCGACAAGGCGCATCCCTACCTGAAGGACAACGGGAAGTCGATCGGTGACACGGCCCGGCTGGTGGCCGACTCCTCACGTGCCGTCCAGCGCAATCTCGGCCTCCTGGCCGAACGGGCCCCCGGCGCCGCGCTCCGCGCGCACAAGGCCGCCGACGCGCTGAGCGAGATCCACCGGACGCAGTGCGAACAGGCCCTGCTGCCCGACCCTAAGGCGTGCCCCGAGCTGAAGCGCGCCAAGGACACGGCGGCGGACGTCGCCAAGATCGCCGACGACGTCAACGTGCTGATCGGCAACAGCAACGGCGACCTCAAGACACTGAAGAAGAACCTCACCGATCTCGAGAAGAAGGCAGACGACCTGGCCCGGCGTGCTCCGAAGCTGGACGAGGACCTGGAGTACGCCGTCGGCAAGATCAACGAGCTCAACACGGCCGCCCACAAGGTCGCCAAGGGCGCGAACCGGCTGCACACCGGCCTCACCACCGCCAAGAAGGGGTCCACCGACCTCGATTCGGGGGTCGGCAAGCTCAAGAAGGGCGCGGGCGAGCTGGACGGGGGGCTGTTCCGGCTCGCCGACGGGTCGGCAGAGCTGGCGGTCGGGCTCAGCGACGGCGTCCACAAGATCCCGGACTACGACAAGAAGGACCGCGACCGCCGCACCGAGGTGATGGCCGACCCGGTCCGGCTGGCCGGCAAGTCCCTGCACTCGGCGCCCAATTACGGCACCGGATTCGCCCCGTACTTCATCCCGCTCTCCCTCTGGGTCGGCGCGATGGTCGCCTACATGATCATTCAGCCGCTCAACCGCCGGGCCCTGTCCACCGGGGCGTCGGCCTGGCGGATCGCCCTGGCCGGTCTGCTTCCGGTGGCGGCGATCGGTCTGCTCCAGGTCGCGGCGCTGATGTCCGTCCTGCACTGGGGTCTCGGGCTGAAGACGGCCCACGCCGCGGGCACCGTCGGCTTCCTGGCGCTGGTCACCTGCTGCTTCGCCGCGATCATCCAGTGGCTCAACGCCCGCTTCGGCGCCGCCGGCCGGATCCTGGTCCTCGCGGTCCTGATGCTCCAGCTGACATCGGCGGGCGGCACCTACCCGGTCCAGACGAGTCCCGGCTTCTTCAACGCCATCCACCCGTTCCTGCCGATGACCTATGTCGTCGAGGCGCTCCGCAGGCTCATCACGGGCGGCGGACTCGGTCCGGTGTGGCAGGCGTGTGCGGTGCTGCTGGCCTTTTCGGCCGGTGCGCTGGCCCTGACCGCCCTCTCCGCCCGCCGCAAGCAGGTGTGGACGCTGGACCGGCTTCACCCGGAGCTGAGTCTGTGACCGCGCCCGGACCTGTGAGAATCGGTGTCATGGACAGCAGCAGCAGACGCCGGGCGACGCGCGCGAAACTCTACGAGGCCGCCGTGACGCTCATCGCGGAGCAGGGCTTCTCGGCCACCACGGTCGACGAGATCGCCGAGCGCGCCGGGGTCGCCAAGGGCACGGTCTACTACAACTTCAAGAGCAAGACCGAACTCTTCGAGGAACTGCTGCGCTTCGGCGTCGGCCTCCTCACGGCTTCGCTCCAGGAGGCCGCCGACCGTACGGCAGAGCGCGGCGGCTCCAAGGTCGAGGCGCTGGACGCCATGATCAGGGCCGGTCTGGTGTTCATCGACCGCTATCCGGCCTTCACCCAGCTGTACGTGGCCGAGCTGTGGCGCACCAACCGCGCCTGGCAGTCCACGCTCCTGGTGGTGCGGCAGCAGGCGGTGGCCGTTGTGGAGACGGTGCTGCGCGAAGGTGTGGAAGCCGGCGAACTGAGCGAGGAGGTCGACATTCCGCTCACGGCCGCAGCGCTGGTCGGCATGGTGCTGGTGGCGGCACTGGACTGGCAGGCGTTCCAGCGGGAGCGGTCGCTCGACGACGTCCACGGGGCGCTGTCGCTGCTGCTGCACGGCCGGGTGAGCGGCCGCCGAGACTGAGCCCAGCACGACGGACGAGGCACGACGGGCACCACGAGGCACGTTCCGGGGAAAGCGGCGCGCGACGTCCCCGATCCCCCGGCAGCTCAGCCGCCATCGGGAGCGCAGACACGAAACGCCGGGCGGCTGGTCGTCCAGC
>NZ_JBSGZJ010000394.1:0-6611 GCF_053610925.1 Streptomyces sp. NPDC054847
GTTCTCGGAGATGTGTATAAGATACAGGTTCTGAGGTTGTGACCTGCGGTTTCTCCCGGCCTACGGCCCCTGCGGCTACTGCTTGGGGGCGGCTGCGGCCGTCTTGAAACCAATGTCCTGGTATCGGGGCTCGGCGAATCCGAAGGCGCCCGCGTTGACCACCTGCTTGCGTGCCGCGACCAGCTGCGGGCGCTGGTAGAGCGGAACGGAGCCGGCCGCCGCCCAGATCCTGGCGTCGGCCCTGCGCATCAGGTCACGCGCGGCGTCCGCGTCGAGCTCGCCGGCGGCCTGGTCGAAGAGCTGGTCGATGTAGTCCGTACCCACCCTCGTGTAGTTCTGCTCGACGAGGAGCGAGCCGTCGGAGGCCGGCCTGGGCTTGGCGTAGATCGGCCGGGCGTCGGTCGCCGGGAAGGGGCTGGAGGGCCAGGAGTAGAGGGCCAGGTCGTAGTCGCCCGACGCGATGTGGTCCTTGAAGAAGCTCGCGTCGTCCACCTTGATGATCTCCGTGCGCACTCCGACCCGGTCCAGCATCTGCGCGATCTTGTCGCCGACCGTGCGCAGCACCTCCGAGCCCGCGCCCGAGGGGAGGACGAAGCGGAGGCTGAGCGGCTTCCCGTCCTTGCCGAGGGCGCCGCCGACGGGGGCGGCGCCGGGTGCCGCCGTACCGCGCGGTGCGTAGGCGCCGGGCATGCCGCCCTTGTCCCCGGCCTTCCTGGCCGCCTTGTCCGTGGCGCCGGCGCCGTCGTCGGCGAGCGACGCTGCCTGCCGGCGGACGGCGGCGCTCTGGAGCGCGGCGCCGGGGGCCGGGGCGAGGATGTGCGTGACGCGGGAACCGGATCTCGGGTCGTGAGCCGCGGGCTTGTCGTCGCCGACGATGTAGAGCCCGTCGTCGGAGGCGGCGTCGTTCTTCTTCTCCGACGCCTCGGCCGACGGGCTCGCGGACGGCTCGGCGGAGGCCTTGCCCGGCGTCCTCTTCCCGTCCTCTTCCTTGCCGTCCTGGCCGCCCTTGCCCTTCTCGTCCGCTTTCCCGGCCTCACCGCCCGCCTTGGCCGGCTCTTCGCGGAGCCCTCCGGGCGTCCAGCCGGCGTCGGCGAGCAGCGCCTGCGCCTCCTGGGTGTCCTGCTCCCCGAGTGCGGCGCTGTTGTCGGTGTACGCGGCCTGACCGGCCAGCGCGAGGTGGTTGCCGGGCGGCTCCGCGGGCAGGCCGAGCGGCGTGAGCACGGCGTCGGCGATCTCCTTGCGATTCAGCGCCCGGGCGATCGCGCGGCGCACCCGGTCGTCGGCCAGCGGCCCGGACTCGCCGTTCAGCGCGAGCTGGGTGTACGCGGGCTCCAGCGACTTGCGGACCTCGTACTTACTGAGGGCGGACTGCTCCTGCGCGTACTTCTTCTCCGCCTCCGCCGCCCGCTTGCGGGCCTGCTGTGCGACCTCGGCCAGCTCCTCGTCGGAGCCGTGGGCCATCGCCCACGACTTCAGGGCGGCGGACGGAGTCCTGTCGGCGCCGGGGCCGTAGGCCAGCGGGCGTCCGCCGCGTCCGGCGTCCTTCACGGCGTAGGCGATACGTTCCGCCGCCGAGGGGTCGACATCGGCCAGGTCGAGGCTTCCGGCGGCGAGCGCGGCGATCCGCTTCTCGCGCGGCACGGCCGACAGCACCAGCTTGTCGAGCTTGGGGCGGTCCCCCCACCAGCGCGGGTTCGGCACGAGCGTGGTGGTGTCGGCCGCCTGGTCGATCTTGGAGATCCGGAACGGTCCCGCCGTCACCTTGAGCTTCGTGCGGGCCCCGTCGTTGAAGGCCGCCGGAGTCCCGGTCACGTCCTTGGGGTAGAGCGGCGTGAAGAGCGACTGCCAGTCCGCGTAGGGCTTGGTGAAGGTGACCTTGACCTCCAGGTCGTTCTCGCCGCGCTCGACCTTCTGGATCCGCTCGTACCCGGCGTTGCGCGCCGTCCAGTACGAGGAATCCTTTCCGCTCAGCGCCCGCCACTGGGCGAGGAAGTCCGGGGCGCCGATCTCGCGGCCGTCGCTCCACACGGCCTGCTGGTTGAGCTTGTAGAGCACGACCTGCTTGGGCTCCCGCTCGACGATCTCCGCCGACTCGAGATAGTCGGGATTCCGCTGCGGCCGCCCGTCGGCGTCCAGGATGAACAGGGCGGGCAGCACGGCGCCGGCGATCCGGCCGGTCGTGGCGTCCGCGTCGGCCTGGAAGGAGTTGAGCGTGGTGGGCATCGTGTCGACGGCCCAGCGCAGCGTCCCTCCGTCGGCGACGAGCTCACGGTCGGCGGGCGAGATGTCCTGAGCCGGGGGCTTCCCCCTGCTCTGCTCGTCGCCCGAGCTGCATCCGGCGAGAACGGGGAGTACCAGCACTCCGCTCGCGAGCAGTGCGACGGGGCGGAGCCTTCGGGAGCATGTCCGCCCGCGGGGGGCTTCGACCTGGGACATGGCTTGTACCTCTTCGTCCTGTTTCGTCGAATTTAGAGATGATCACACCGATTCCACTCACTGAAGTGGATGGATTGCCGCGCCGGACGGAGACACGACGGCGCTTCCGCGAAGGCCACCCGTGCGGAGGAACCGCGAACGCTCCCAAAGGGAATAAAAAGGGCGAATATGGGGGGAGTGAGGCTCCGACCATGAGGGGCGCGCTGGCAGCGCATGCGCCGGGAATCCCCGTACGTCCCCTTCACAAGCGGGGATGTGACGCGCGACACTCGCAGGCGCATGAACGACGCCACCGCACCCCGCGGAAGTGAGGGCAAGTCATGTCACAGGAAGATCTCGCGGCCGTACAGCGCCGCCTCGATGAGCTGGTCCGGCGTGTCGGCGAGCTGGAACAGACCGTCGACCGGCTGAGCGGCTCCCGCCCGCTCGCGGGCTCCGCCGCACCGGCCGCCAAGGTCCGGACCGAGCTGGTCACCATCCCCGACGCCCCGTACGACAACGCGCTGTGGACCGATTCGGACGACGAGGGACTGGGCGTCCGCGACCGGCACGCGCCCTGACCGGCCCGGACAGCAGGAGCCGGCCCGCAGGCAGGGCCGGCGGACCGGAGCCCCATCCCTGATCCCACTCCACCCGGAGCCTTCGTTGGCCACTGGTACCGAACCACCACAAGTCCATAAGGGCGTGCACGAGGCCACGCGTGCCGCCATCGGCCCCCGCCACCTGCGGACGGACCGCTGGTGGCTGGCCCCGGCCATGACGGCCGCCGGCCTGCTCGCCTTCATCGTGTACTCGACCTGGCGCGCGTTCGCAGGCGCCGACTACTACGCGGCGCCGTACGTCTCGCCCTTCTACTCGCCCTGCCTGGCCGAGAACTGCGAACCGATGCGGTCGGGCCCCAACTGGGAGATCTTCGGCAGCTGGTGGGGCCTGTCGCCCGCGCTGCTCATCCTGATCTTCCCGCTCGGCTTCCGGCTGACCTGCTACTACTACCGCAAGGCCTACTACCGGGGCTTCTGGGCCTCTCCCCCGGCCTGCGCCGTCGCCGAGCCGCACAAGAAGTACTCCGGCGAGACCCGCTTCCCGCTGATCATGCAGAACATCCACCGGTACTTCTTCTACGCCGCCGTGCCGGTCGCCGGGATCCTCACGTACGACACGGTGCTCGCCTTCCGCGACGAGCACTACGAGTGGGGCCACATGGGCCTCGGCACGCTCGTGTTCCTCGTCAACATCGTGCTGATCTGGGCGTACACCATCTCGTGCCACTCGTGCCGGCACATCATCGGCGGTCGGCTGCGGCACTTCTCCAAGCATCCCGTGCGCTACCGCCTCTGGGGCTGGGTCGGCAAGCTGAACGCCCGTCATATGCAGCTCGCGTGGGCGTCGCTGTTCAGCGTCGCGCTCGCCGACCTCTACGTCTACCTCGTCGCGTCCGGCGCCTTCGACGATCCGAGGCTGTTCTGATGGAAGGTGCTTGATGACCGAGCTCGAACGGCAGCAGTGGGACGTCGTGGTGGTGGGTGCGGGCGGCGCGGGCCTGCGCGCCGCCATCGAGGCGCGTGAGCGGGGCGCGCGTACGGCGGTGATCTGCAAGTCCCTGTTCGGCAAGGCCCACACGGTCATGGCGGAGGGCGGCATCGCCGCCTCCATGGGCAACGCGAACCCGGGCGACAACTGGCAGGTGCACTTCCGCGACACCATGCGCGGCGGGAAGTTCCTGAACCAGTGGCGGATGGCCGAGCTGCACGCCCGCGAGGCGCCCGACCGGGTCTGGGAGCTGGAGACCTGGGGCGCGCTCTTCGACCGCACCGCCGACGGCAGGATCTCGCAGCGCAACTTCGGCGGCCACGAGTACCCGCGCCTCGCCCACGTCGGCGACCGCACCGGGCTCGAACTGATCCGCACCCTCCAGCAGAAGATCGTCTCCCTCCAGCAGGAGGACAAACGGGAGCTCGGTGACTACGAGGCCGGGCTGAAGGTCTTCCAGGAGTGCACGGTGACCCGCGTCCTGAAGAAGGACGGCAGGGTCTGCGGAGTCTTCTGCTACGAGCGGGAGTCCGGCCGCTTCTTCGTCCTCGAGGCCCCCTCCGTCATCCTGGCCACGGGCGGAATCGGCAAGTCCTTCAAGGTGACCTCCAACTCCTGGGAGTACACCGGGGACGGGCACGCCCTCGCGCTGCTGGCCGGTGCCCCGCTGGTGAACATGGAGTTCGTCCAGTTCCACCCGACGGGGATGGTCTGGCCGCCGTCGGTGAAGGGCATCCTCGTCACCGAGTCGGTGCGCGGCGACGGCGGGGTGCTGCGGAACTCCGAGGGCAAGCGGTTCATGTTCGACTATGTGCCCGACGTCTTCAAGGAGAAGTACGCGCAGTCCGAGGAAGAGGGCGACCGCTGGTACGAGGACCCGGACAACAACCGGCGTCCCCCCGAGCTCCTGCCTCGCGACGAGGTCGCGCGGGCGATCAACTCCGAGGTCAAGGCGGGCCGCGGCTCCCCGCACGGCGGTGTGTTCCTCGACGTGTCCACCCGGATGCCGGCGGACGTGATCCGGCGCAGGCTGCCGTCGATGTACCACCAGTTCAAGGAACTCGCGGACGTGGACATCACGGCGGAGGCCATGGAGGTCGGGCCCACCTGCCACTACGTGATGGGCGGCATCGCCGTCGAGTCCGACACCGCGGGCGCGCTCGGCGTCCCCGGGCTGTTCGCCGCCGGAGAGGTGGCGGGCGGTATGCACGGCTCCAACCGCCTCGGCGGCAACTCCCTCTCCGACCTCCTCGTCTTCGGACGCCGGGCCGGGCTCCACGCGGCCGAGTACGCCCAGCGGCTCCCCGCACGGCCGGCGGTCGACGAGGCACAGATCGACGCCGCGGCGGCGGAGGCGCTGCGGCCCTTCAGCGCCGAGGGTCCGGAGGCCGGGACGACGCCCGAGAACCCGTACACGCTCCACCAGGAGCTTCAGCAGACGATGAACGACCTGGTCGGCATCATCCGCCGGGCGGGCGAGATGGAACAGGCCCTGACGAAGCTCGCCGAACTGCGCGAACGGGCGAGCCGCGCCGGGGTCGAAGGGCACCGGCAGTTCAACCCCGGCTGGCACCTGTCCCTGGACCTGCGGAACATGCTGCTGGTCAGCGAGTGCATCGCGCGGGCCGCCCTGGAGCGGACCGAGAGCCGCGGCGGCCACACCCGGGAGGACTGCCCCGGCATGGACCGCGAATGGCGCCGGGTGAACCTGGTGTGCCGGCTCCGGCAGGAGGACGACGCCACCGCGGCCGCCGGAGCCACCGGCAGGATCCGGCTCGAGCGGACGACGACCGAGCCCATCCGTGCCGACCTGCTCGCCCTGTTCGAGAAGGAAGAGCTGATCAAGTACCTCGCCGAGGAGGAGCTGACCGAGTGAGCGCCTACCAAGCCCGCTTCAAGGTCTGGCGGGGCGACCGGAGCGGCGGCGGCCTCGAGGACTTCACCGTCGAGGTCAACGACGGAGAGGTCGTCCTCGACATCATCCACCGCCTCCAGGCCACCCAGGCGTCCGACCTCGCGGTCCGCTGGAACTGCAAGGCCGGCAAGTGCGGTTCCTGCAGCGCCGAGATCAACGGCCGGCCCCGGCTGATGTGCATGACCCGGATGTCCGTCTTCACGAGGGACGAGACGATCACGGTCACACCGCTGCGGGCGTTCCCCGTGGTGCGGGACCTGGTCACCGACGTCTCGTTCAACTACGAGAAGGCCAGGGAGATCCCGTCGTTCGTGCCGCCCCCGGGTGTCGCGGCCGGCGAGTACCGGATGCAGCAGATGGACGTGGAGCGGTCGCAGGAGTTCCGCAAGTGCATCGAGTGTTTCCTGTGCCAGGACACCTGCCATGTGGTGCGCGACCACGAGGAGAACAAGGAGGCGTTCGCCGGCCCGCGGTTCCTGATGCGCATCGCCGAACTGGACATGCATCCGCTGGACTCGGCCGCCGGGTCGGGACTGGACCGCAGGACGACGGCACAGGACGAACACGGACTGGGCTACTGCAACATCACCAAGTGCTGCACGGAGGTCTGCCCCGAAGGCATCAAGATCACGGACAACGCGCTGATCCCGATGAAGGAACGGGCCGCGGACCGGAAGTACGACCCGCTGGTGTGGCTGGGCAACAAGATCAGGCGCCGGGAGGGCTGACG
>NZ_JBSGZJ010000395.1:0-6605 GCF_053610925.1 Streptomyces sp. NPDC054847
ACCGACCGCCGCGCGCCGCGGAGGCCGGCACCGGGCGCCAAGCCGTGGCCGCTTCCGGGCGGCGGTGGCGCGCCGAGCTCCGGGGCCGGAACGTGGCACCGACACCCCGGCACCCCGACGCGCAGGCGGCGGCAGCGCGCTGACGGGTGGTCAGCAGTTGCAGTCACAGCAGCAGCCGTCACAGCAACAGCTGTCCGAGCAGTTGCTGCAGCAGTCACAGCAATCGCAGCAGTCCGAACAGTCGTACCTGCTGCACAGGCTTTCGCGGCGTTCACCGCTCCACGGGTCCTCGTGGGTGCCACAACACATTTGGCAGGTGCAGGCCAGCCCTGCCCAGACCAGGCAACCGGCGATCAGCCCCCGCCTGTCCCGGCGCGGCGGCTCGGGCGGAAGCGGCGCACCGGGTCCTCCCGGGCCGGGAGCGTACGGGTTCCCCGGAACGGGCGACCCGTGAGAGCTGGACCGGTGCGCGCAGGTGACGGTGCCGAACGCCCGGTCGACGGAGGTGCGCAGTTCGTGCACGAGGAGGACGTGCACCAGCTTGTCGTCGACGAAGTGCGCGTCCCGCAGCGCCAGCCGGATCCCGTGGAGCGCGTCGTCGGCGAGCCGGCGCGCCTCGGTGAGCGAGGTGCCCGTGGCCGTGAGCGGGTTCCACGCACCCGACACGGCGTCAGCTTCTCTGTCCTCCACGGCATCCAGCAGATGCGCCAGCCGGCCGAAGAGCCGCCCGGCCTCGGCGAGCGGTGCCGCGTTCTCGGGGCGGCGGGCGAGCACGGCGGTGTGCGCGAAGGCTGCCGCCGTCGCGGTTTCCGTCGGCTCCGTGACCGTGAGGACCGGCGTGCCGGGCCCGGCCAGCGTCTCGAGCCCCGCCTGCCGGTTGACGGCCTCCAGCAGCACCGCCGTGTCGAAGCCGAGCGCCGAGCCCGAGCGCGCGCCCGCCCTGTCCCAGCCGCCGGCGATCCGGCGGGCCGCGGCGGCCACGGGCTTGCGGGCCAACACGCCGTCCCCGTCGGCGACGTGGTCGCGGATCTTCGCGGAGGCGAGGACCAGCGAGACGGCGGCGGCCAGGCGCGCGCCCTCGCCGCGGGCGACGGGAGCGGTGCGCATGGCGCGCAGCGGGCAGGGCCCCGCCGTACGGCGTTGCGCCGGCGTGCGCTCGGACTGAGCCTCCGTCAGGACCGAGACGATCAGGCCGTCATAGTTGGTCACGACACGGGCGAACTGTCCGTGGTCCGCGCGAAGTGCCAGGCACAGCCCGCACAGATGGGCCATCCACTCGGTCTTCAGCCCGTCCGTGAGCCGGTGCGAGCATGGTCTGACGATTCCGAACACGACGGCCCCCCGCGAGTCGCTGAGATGTGCGGTGGGCATCGTATCGACCCGGTCGTTCACCCGTACGTCCCCAAGGTCACCCGTCCGGCCCGACTTTTATATTTTCATCCCGTCATGGCCCCTACAGGGGCCGGACCTTGACGAATCGCCACAACTTCTGCACCAGTACCGTCACGAATCCCCTGCGCGGCGACTATCCACTTGGCGCCCGATCCGCATCATGGACGACGATAGGGGATATGCGGAACGACAAGTGACCGCGATGAAAGGAGGCGTCCATGGGATCGGTGCGTAAGGCGAGCGCCTGGCTGGGACTCGTCGAGGACGACGGGCGTTACTACGACGACGAGTACGCCGAGGGTGCGGAGACGGGTGACGCATGGGTCACCGACCCGCGGGTGCGTGTCGCCTCCGAGTCCGCGCAGCAGGAGGGCCGCCGGATCGCCACCGTCTCCCCGGACGGCTTCCGTGACGCCCGTGGGATCGGCGAGCTGTTCCGGTCCGGTGTTCCCGTCATCGTGAACCTGACGTCGATGGAGCCCGGCGACGCCAAGCGGGTCGTGGACTTCGCCGCGGGTCTCGCCTTCGGACTGCGGGGCTCCATCGAGCGGGTCGCGACGCGGGTCTTCCTGCTGACCCCCGCCGACACCGAGATCGTCAGCGGCGACCCGGCGGGCCGTTCGCAGGACGGTTTCTTCAACCAGAGCTGAGTGGGGGCACCTCCCGGCGGACGGCCGGGGGAGCTCGCCGGTCCCGCCGGGCCGCGCCGGCCTATCGGAAGGCGTCGAGACCGGTGAGCGCCTTGCCCAGCACGAGCTGGTGCATCTCGACGGTGCCCTCGTAGGTGAGCACCGACTCGAGGTTGGTCGCGTGCCGCATCACGGGGTACTCGAGCGAGATCCCGTTCGCGCCCAGGATGGTGCGGGAGGTGCGGCAGATCTCGATCGCCTCGCGCACGTTGTTGAGCTTTCCGAAGCTGACCTGCTCCGGCCGGAGCTTCCCCGCGTCCATCCGCACACCGAGGTGGTGGGCGAGCAGGATCCCCTTGTGCAGTTCGACGGCCATGTCCGCGAGCTTGGCCTGGGTGAGCTGGAACCCGCCGATCGGCCGGCCGAACTGCTCCCGTGTCCGCGCGTACGACACCGCCGCCTCGAAGCTGGAGCGCGCGGCGCCCATCGAGCCCCACACGATTCCGTAGCGCGCGTGGCTCAGGCAGCTGAGCGGCCCGCGCAGCCCGGTGACGTCCGGGAGGACCGCGTCGGCGGGCAGCCGGACCTCGTCCATCACGAGCTCGCTCGTCACGCTGGCGCGCAGGGACCACTTGTGCTTGATCTCCGGCGCGGAGAAGCCGGGGGTGTCGGTGGGTACGACGAAGCCGCGGATGCCGTCGTCGGTCTGCGCCCAGACGACGGCGACCCCGGCCACGGAGCCGTTGGTGATCCACATCTTGCGGCCGGTGAGGACCCAGTCGGAGCCGTCACGCGCGGCGTGGGTGCGCATCGCGGCCGGGTCGGAGCCGTGGTCGGGCTCGGTCAGACCGAAGCAGCCGATGATCTCGCCGGCGGCCATCCCGGGCAGCCAGCGCTGCTTCTGCTCCTCGGATCCGAAACGGTGGATCGCGTACATGGCGAGCGAGCCCTGCACGGAGACGAGGGAGCGGATGCCGGAGTCCGCGGCTTCGAGTTCGAGGCAGGCCAGTCCGTACTGGACGGCGGTGGCGCCCGCGCAGCCGTAGCCCTCGAGCGACATGCCGAGTGCGCCGATGGAGCCGAGTTCCTTGGCGAGGTCGCGGATGCCGGGGAGCTCGCCCCGCTCGTACCAGTCGGCGATGTGGGGCATGACGCGGTCGGTGGCCCAGGCGCGGACGGTGTCGCGGATCGCGAGGTCCTCGTCGTGGAGGAGGTCGTCGATGCCGAGCGGGTCGCCGGGATCGAAGGGCGGAAGCTTCGACGTTGCGGACATGACCTGACCTCCGGCGGCTCTGGCACTGGACGTCTCCCCCGGCGTGGGCCGTGCGGGGAGGAAGGGCGACTCGGCCGTAAACTAGCAGTGCTAGTCAGCGGCCTCGCCAGACGTTACGGGTCAGTGTGCCGTGCGTCCAGACCCCGCCGCCTCGGCGGGGGCGGGCCGTTTGGACACCTGCGGCCTGCGGCCCGCGGGCACCCCGGCCCCGGCGCGCGGAACCGCCGCGCCGGCGGTCCGGGCAGCGGAGGCGCCGGACTCACGGGTCGCGGGAAGCGGCACCGGCTCGGCGTGTGCCGGCTGCGGGCACTTCTCCGACGTGCCGCACTCCATGATCCGCGGCAGCCGCAGCGCGGCGACCGCGCCGAGGAGCAGCAGTCCCGCGCTGACCACCAGGGTGATGTGCAGGCCCTGCACGAAGGAGTGACGGGCGGTGGACCGCAGCAGTTCCCCCGCCGGGCCGCCGAGACGGTCGGCCACCTGATAGGCCTCGCCGAGCGAGTGCGCCGCCGCCGAGCTCGCCGACGCCGGGACGCCGGACAGCGAAGCGACCGCGGGGGCGTACGCGGCGTTCATCACGCTGCCGAGCAGGGCGATGCCCATGCCGGCGCCGAGCTGGTAAGAGGTCTCGCCTATCGCGGCCGCGCCGCCCGCCTGGTCGGCCGGGGCCTCACTGAGCATCGACTCGTACGCGCCGAACAGCGTCGTCTGGAGTCCGAAGCCGAGCAGCACGAACGCGCCGGTCAGAAGCCAAGGGCGGTCGTGCTGGCCCATCACGGTCAGCAGCAGCACCGCGACGGCGGTCAGGGCGAATCCCCAGCCGACCATCCGGCGGGGTCCGAGACGGTTCAGGGTGTGCGAGCCGGTGGCGCCCGCGGCCATGGCGGCGAAGGTCAGCGGCAGCAGCCGCAGCCCGGTCTCCAGCGGGCCGAGCCCGAGGATCAGCTGGAGGTACTGGACGGCGATCAGTTCCAGACCCACCAGCGCCAGCATGGCGAGGACGATGCAGCCGACGGAGGTGGAGAAGGCGGCCTTGGCGAACATCCGCATGTCGACGAGCGGATGCCGGCGGCGTTTCTGCCGTCCCACGAAGAGCACCAGCAGTGCCGCGCCGAGGAGCAGCGGAACCATGGCGCCCAGGTCCAGCGGACCGGCGCCCACGCCCAGCCGCTTCACCCCGAGGACGACGCCGAGCACCCCGGCCGCGGCCATCAGCGCGCCGAGCACGTCCCACGGGCCGTCCGCTCCACCCCTGGACTCGGGCAGCAGCCAGCGGCCGACAGGGAGGATCAGAGCCATCAGCGGGATGTTGATCAGGAAGACGGAGCCCCACCAGAAGTTCTCGACGAGGAAGCCGCCGAGTACGGGTCCGGTGGCGGCGCCCACCGCGGCGACCGCCGTCCATATGCCGATCGCGGTAGCCCGCTCCCGCCGGTCGGGGAAGACCGCCCGCAGGATCGACAGCGTCGCCGGCATGATCATCGCGCCGCCGACACCGAGCAGGGCGCGGGCGCCTATCAGGATCTGCGGGTCGGACGCGAAGGCGGCGACAGCGGAGGCGGCGCCGAAGATGCCGTACCCGAGCAGCAGCACCCGGCGTCTGCCGACCCGGTCGCCGAGCGTGCCGAACAGGATCAGCAGCGCTGCACAGACAAGGGGATAGGCGTCCACGATCCACAGCAGCTCGACGCCGCTCGGCCGCAGGTCCTCGGTGACCGCGGGCACCGCGACGTGCAGCACGGTCGCGTCGAGGGCGACGAGCAGCAGGCTGACGCAGAGGACGAAGAGGACGACCCAGCGATTGGCGCCGCCGCCGACGGAGCGCAGGCGTGCGCCGGCCGTGGGCGTCACGGACATGTACGTACCTCCCGGGTGATCCCTCGCGCTCGGCGGGCCGGCCGGGACGGTGGTACGGGAGTGTCCCGACTGGGCGGCCCGGCGTCGACGGGCGAGCGAGTGGTCAGCGTACGCGAGTTCGCGCGCGGTGCGCGTGGTCGATCTCTCACCGGTCCTGGCGGGCCGGTGTGGCGTACGCCACTCGGCGCCGTCACGCGGGGAAATCCCGAACTCCCTGAACACGCCGGAAATTGCGCGCGCTGTCGCGGTGAACCATTGGCGACCTACGGAAGGAAGCGCTCGAGAGCACCGTCCGATAAATAGGGAACAAGGTCATCTGCTTTTCCTGGCGGTCCCGGAATGAAACTGGACCTGAGACAAACTCCACATCACATAGGCATCACGAAGAGAGTGGATCGACCGGACCACACACTCACTCGCTGTAACGTCGATTGCGTGCGTACCGACATCTTTGCCCGGCTGGACCGGGAGCCGGAACCGCCGAAGATAGAGATCCCGCGGATGACCCGCACGCGTCTCGCCCTCTTCGGCGGGACGTCGGCGTTCTATCTGGCCATCGTCGTCGCCGTGCTGGCGTCGACGTCGCTCGTTGCCCTCGACTGGAAGCTCATGCTCTTCCGGCCCTACGAGCAATGGCCGGAGCAGCACGCGTTTCTCGACTACTTCGTGACCCTCGGCCAGCGCGGCCCGACGGCCGTCATGGTCGCGGCGTGGCTGGGCTGGCGCTCCTGGCGCCAGCACACCCTGCGGCCCCTGCTCACGCTCGGCGCCGCCCTGCTGCTGCTGAACGTCACCGTGGGCGCGGTCAAGATCGGGCTCGGCCGCCTCGGCCCCCACTACGCGACGCAGATCGGCTCCGCCGAGCTCTTCGCCGGCGGCGATATATTTCCTTCCGGACACACCGCCAACGCGGTGGTGACCTGGGGAATCCTGGCCTATCTGGCCACCACTCCGAGGGCTCGGCGCTATCTGTCGGCGCTCTCGGCGGTGGTCTCCCTCGGCGTCGGCCTGACCACCGTGTATCTCAGCACCCACTGGCTGAGCGACGTGCTGCTGGGCTGGGCGGCGGGACTGCTGATCCTGCTCGGCCTGCCCTGGTGCGAGCCGCTGATCGCCCGCGCGGAGGCCTTCATCCTGGGTCTGCGCGAGCAGTGGCGCAGGCGCCGGGCGTCCGCCCCCTCGCTGCCCGTCGCCTCGGGAGGACCGCGGCCCGCGGTGTTCCCGCAGCGTGGGACCGAGGCCGCCCCGGCGGACGGCACGGCTCGCGAGCCGGTGGCCGGGGTCGGCCCCACGCCCGGCCGGCCCGCGGCGGGCACCAGGACGGCCACCCACGACCGGTCGCGGGCGCACGCGCGCTCGGAGCGGACGCCGGTGACCCCCTCGGGCAGCAGGCGTCCACCGCGTTCGCGGCCCATGACGGGCGGCTGACGCACAGATCGGACACGGAACATGCG
>NZ_JBSGZJ010000396.1:0-6579 GCF_053610925.1 Streptomyces sp. NPDC054847
GTCTTCTCCGGCTGCGGGCACGGCCCCTTTCTCTTGCGGTCGGCGGCTACCGGTCGGCGGCCACCGGTCCTCGGCTACCGGTACGACAACCCGTGCCCGATCGGGAACAGCACCTGTGACGGGTCGTCGGCCCGCTGCACCGGCACCGGCAGACGGCCCTGCGGGTCCGCGTGGCCCGCGATCACCCGTACCGCGGCCCGCAGTTCGACATCGGTCCAGGAGTAGGCCGCCAGGGCGGCCGCGACCCCGTCGAGCCTGGCGATGTCGTACGGATTGCGGATGGCGAGCGCGACCACCGGCACGCCGGTCGCCACCAGCCGGGCCACGAGGGTGCGCTGTGAGCTGGTCGCGGAGACGTTGTACGTGCCGACGACGACCACGTCCTTGCCCTTGGCCGCAGCGACCGCCTCCGTGATCTTCGCGCTGCTGGGGGCGGTGCCGGTCGACAGGGCGGTGGCCGTGAAGCCCAGCTCGCCGAAGGCGTCGGCGAGTACGGTCGTCGGCGGCCCCGTCGTGCCGCTGGGGGACGCCGGATCGGCGCCGACCACCAGGACCTCGTTGTGGCTGCGGCGGCTGAGCGGCAGCAGTCCGTGGGGGTTGGTGAGCAGCGTCGTGGTCCGCTCGGCGATCCGGTCGGCGGCGGCGAGATGCGCCGGCGTGCCCACCGTGCGCCCCACCTCCCGCTGCGGGACGAACGGGTCGCGGAACAGACCGAGCTTCTCCTTGAGCAGGAAGATCCGCAGGATCGATTCGTCGAGCCGGGCCTCCGTGATCTCGCCGTTCCTGACGGCGTCCAGGACACCGTTCCAGGCGACCGCGAGGTCCGGCGGGTTGAGCAACTGGTCCACGCCCGCGAGCAGTGCGAGCACCGGCACCCGGTGGTCGCCGTACTTCTCCCGCACGCCCTCCATGTTGAGCGCGTCCGTGACCACCACACCGTCGTAGCCCAGCTCCTCGCGGAGAATGCCGGTGAGGATGGGCCGGGACAGCGTCGCCGGGTCGTTGCTGGCGTCCAGCGCCGGGAACTGGATGTGCGCCGTCATGATCGAGTCGATGCCGGCGGCGATGGCGGCCCTGAACGGCGGTGCGTCGATCTCCTCCCACTCCTGGCGGGTGTGGGTGATCACCGGGATACCGGTGTGGCTGTCGACGGTGGTGTCGCCGTGTCCGGGGAAGTGCTTGGACGTCGCCGCGATGCCCGCGCTCTGGTAGCCCTTGACCTGCGCGGCCACCATCCGGGCGACCGCGGCCGGATCCGCGCCGAAGGACCGCACGCCGATCACCGGGTTGGCGGGGTTGATGTTCACGTCGGCGACGGGGGCGTAGTTCTGGACGATGCCCATCGCGGCGAGCTCGCTGCCCGCGATCTGCGCCGCCTTGCGGGCGGCGTGCGCGGATCCGCCGGCGCCGAGGGCCATCGCACCAGGCATCAGTGTCGCCGGCTTGCCCACGCGGGCGACGATGCCGTGCTCCTGGTCGGTGGAGATCAGCAGCGGTACGGGGTTCCGCTGGGCGAGCGCGGCCCGCTGGATGCCGTTGGACAGGCCGGCGATCTGCTGCGGGTCACGGGTGTTGTGCGCCCACGCGAAGTAGATGATGCCGCCGACGTGGTACTCGGCGACGAGTTCGGCGGCGTTGCGCACGCCCATCTCTTCGAGGTTGAGGTCGATGTCGGCCTGGTCCGGGTCCGTGGCGGAGTGCCCGTAGACCCGCATCACGAAGAGCTGGCCGACCTTCTCCTCGATGCTCATCCTCGAGATGAGCCGCGTGAGCCGGTCCTTGGTGCCGCGGGAAACGGCTGCCGGCGCCGCGAGAGCGGGTAGCGCGGTGGTGGCGACGGCGCCCGCGGCGACGGCGGTCGCGGTGAGAAGAGTGCGTCTGGAGAGGTTCCGGTCGTGCACTGGTGCTCCTTCCGGCCTTGCTCTACATGCTCGACATGGGTGTGGCACAAGGGGAGTTGAAGGAAACTGCCAAGGGGACACGGATATCCGGAAACTAACTGCCAGGTCAAGGCCCCGCGCACAACCGTCACCGGACCGGCGGCCGACGGCCCGCGCCGGAACGGCCCGCCCGGACGAGTGCGGTCAGCGCGCGGAGACCTCCGGCCACAGCTTCTGCAGCGTCCGCACCGTCTCCGTGATGGCGGGCCGCCTCGCCGCCCCCGTACGCCACAGGGCGTGCAGCCGCCGCGTCGGCACCGGGGCCAGCCGTACGGCTACCACCTGGGGCGGCAGCGCCCCGCGGCCCAGCCGGGGCACCAGCGCGATGCCGAGTCCGGCCGCCACCAGGGCGACCTGGGTGTGGTTCTCCTCCGCCTGATGGGCGATCAGCGGCTCGCAGCCGGCCGCCCGCAGGGTCCGCAGCAGCCAGTCGTGGCAGACCGTGCCGGGCGGCTGGGTGATCCAGCGCTCGTCCTTGAGGTCCTCGCGCCGCACGGAGTCGGCAGCGGCCAGGGCATGGCCGGCCGGGACCAGCACGTCGCACATGTCGTCGCCGATGACGGCCTGCTCGACTCCCGGCGGGGTCGGCAGCGGTGCGATGTCCCAGTCGTGCGCCACGGCCAGGTCGATCGCGCCGCGGGCGACGAGGTCGACGGACAGATGAGGGTCCACCTCGTGGAGCCGGGCGTCCAGGCCGGGATGGTGGCGGGCGAGGTCGGCGAGCACGTACGGCATCAGTCCGCGGGAGGCGCTGGCGAAGCAGGCGATCGTCAGCCGCCCGGCCGGCGCGCCGCGCCGCTCTTCGAGGCGCACCTCGGCCTCTTCGACCAGGGACAGCAACTGCTGTGCGGTCGCCGCCAGTTGCGTGGCCTCGTCGGTCAGCCGGACGCCACGGCCCTCGCGTTCGAGGAGCGTCGTGCGGGTCTCCCGCTCCAGTTTGGCGATCTGCTGGGAGACCGCGGACGGCGTGTAGCCGAGCGCGGCGGCAGCGGCGCCCACCGTGCCGTGGACGGAGACGGCGTGCAGTGCGCGCAGCCGGCCGAGGTCGAGCATGTCTCTCCCCACTCACGCTTTCATCGACGGCAATCATCAGCAGCGCTTCATCCAACCATGAAGAAATCCGCGCTGGTGCTACACGGTCCCGTGGCGGGATGCTCCCTGTCATGCGCCCCGCCCACATCGCCCTCGCCGCACTGGTCGCCGCCGTCTGGGGAGTCAACTTCGTCGTCATCGAGATCGGCCTGGACCACATCCCGCCGCTGCTCTTCTCCGCCCTGCGGTTCCTGGCCGCGGCGCTGCCCGCGGTCTTCTTCGTCGGCCGGCCGAAGGTCGCCTGGAAGTGGATCGTCGCGGTCGGCCTGGTCCTGGGCGTCGCCAAGTTCGGCCTGCTGTTCACGGGCATGGACCTGGGGGCGCCCGCCGGACTCTCGTCCCTGGTCCTCCAGGTCCAGGCGGTCTTCACCGCCGTGTTCGCCTTCGCCGCACTCGGCGAGCGGCCGGGGCGGATACGGATCGCCGGGATGGCCGTGGCTCTGGCGGGCATCGCGGTCGCCGCCGTCGACGAGGGCGCCTCCGGCCCGCTGTCCGGATTCCTCCTGGTCGTCGCCGCGGCCGCCTGCTGGGGTGTCTCCAACGTCCTGACCCGCAAGGCCGCGCCGCCCGACGCGTTGAACTTCATGGTGTGGGTCAGCACCGTCCCCGTCCTGCCCCTGCTCGGCCTCTCCCTCCTCCTGGAGGGCGCCGACCGCGATCTGGCCGCCCTGCGCTCGCTGGACTGGACGGGCGCCGGAGTCGTCCTCTACGTCGCCTGGGTGACCACGATCTTCGGCTTCGGCGCCTGGGGCCTGCTGCTCCGCCGCCACCCGGCGTCCTCCGTGGCCCCGTTCTCCCTCCTCGTCCCCGTCTTCGGGATGTCCTCCGCGTACCTCTTCCTCGGCGAGCCGGTCGACCCCCTGCGCTGGTGTGCGGCGGCCCTGCTGGTCGGCGGCGTCGCGCTGACGTCCCTGCCGGGCCGCCGGCAGGCACGGCCCGCACCGGAGTCCCATGAACCGCTGACAGCCGCTCGAACCTGACGTTCTAGGGTGATCCTTCAGATCGACCGACGGGGGGATCACCCATGTCCACGCCGCCTTATGGTCCGGGGCAGGCCGGGTACGACGCCACGACGCAGCAGCACCTGTACCAGGCGCACACGGGGGCGGGGCCAGGAGGCGCGGTGCCCTGCCAGGTGTGCGGCTCGCTGCCCGCCGTCCACGCGGTGATCCGCGGCCATCAAGGCATGTTCCTGGTCATGCGTTCCCGGAAGCGCGAGGGGTTCTTCTGCCGCTCGTGCGGAACATCGCTGCATCGCCGGATGACCACGGACACGCTGTGGCAGGGCTTGTGGGGCGTGATGTCGCTCTTCATCACCCCGGTCACGGTCCTGATGAACCTCGGCCCGCGCTCCCGGTTCCGCAGGCTCGCCGCTCCGTACGGCGGCTGGCGGCCTCCGCTGGACCCGGGAAGGCGGGTGCTGGCACGTCCTCCCGCCCTGCTCGTCCTCACGCCGATCGTGCTGATGGTGGTCGTGCTGGCGACGGGCATCACGACGGCGGCGTTCGACAGCGGCCCCTCGGCGGCCTCCGTCCGGGTCGGTGACTGCGTGAGGAACCACAGCACATGGCCCGATCAGGACATCCGTCGGGTGGACTGCGGGTCGCACCTGGCGGAGTACCGCACGGCGCGGCTCGCCGACTGCGACGGCGACGAACTGCTGATGCGCCTCGAGTACGCGGCCGGCGCGGAGGCCATGTGCCTCGAGCCGCTGCGGAGAGGGTGATCGCGTGACCGCCGCCGCGATGCCGTACGGATGGCAGGCGCCGACCGAGGTGGAACACCGGCTCCACGAGGCGAAGACGCGGGGTGACTGGGCATCGTTCTTCGACACGCTGTCCGGAACGGACCTCTACTACCCGGTCGGACGTGCGGACGCCGAAGCGGGCACGGGAACGCAGTACTCCTACCGGAGCCCCGTGACAGGCACCTGGTGCTACGCCTTCTACACCGAGGGCGCCCTGCCGCTGCCCCAGCCCGACCCGGTCTTCAACCGCACGTCGTTCAAGAGTGTCGTACGGACCTGGGACAACGACCCCACCTGGCTCGCGGTCAACCCCGGCACGCCCGGCGAGGCGTACTTCCCGGCGAACCCGCAGACCCTCCACCTGTGGCGGCAGCACGCGGAACGGGTCACCCCGCGGAAGAAGGGCCTGCTGCGCACCCTGCGGGTGGGCGGGCCGACCCGGGGCCCGGTGGCCAGAGGCCTGGCGTGCGGCGCTCAACTCGCCGTGCACAGGGGCGACCTGTGGAACGCCCCGGCCTCGCACCTCGAAGGGTTCCGGCAGATGCGCGAGACGCTGGACGAGTCGTGGGGCATCCGCAGCGCCGACGACTGGCACCGGACCCAGGAGGACCTGCTGCAGGGCCGGTACGTGAGCCCCGTCTGGGAGTTCGTCCTCTCCGTACGCCGCGCGATGGCGCGTGAGTACGGAGACACCGTCGATCCCGTGCAGTGGAAGGAGACGGCGGCGCACGTCATGCGCCGCCGCGCGGAGCCGGAGACGGTCTCCGAGGAGGACATCCACGCAGTCCAGCAGCTGATCGGGCGCATCACCCGCTACGAGGCGCGCTTCCGCGCCGACGGGGTCCTGTCCGAGGGCCGCTGCGTGAGGTCGGTCCTCTCCTGGGACTTCGGCCGGGCGGCCAACATGGCCCGCTGGGGCCTGGCCGCCCGGTACTGCGATCCGGCGACGGCCGAAAGCGCCGTGGTCCGTGCGGGTGAGGTGAGCGCGACGGTGTACCGGTCCTGGGAGGACTTCGGAGCCGGTTATGCGCTCGGCCGGTGCCTCCACTTCGACGAGGAGGAGTTCGGCCCCTGGTACACGGAGGTCGTCGCCATCCACAAGACGCTCACCACCGACCCGGAAAGCCCCTGGCTCACCGTTCCCTGGCAGTAGCCGGATCCTGCGGGAAGCGGGCGCGCATCGCGTCGATGCAGAGGTCGCGGGAGGTCGGACCACCGAAACGGAGCCGGTCGTACGGGGCGAACGCCGGCTCCAGCGCGTCCAGTTCGTCGATCGCCGCGTGCAGCCTCGCCGACCACCGGGGCGTGCCGGCGTCCGGGTCGTGCGGCGCCGCGGTGATCTCGGCGGTCAGCCGCTCCTTGCGCTGTATCGACGCCGGGGTGACGGAGTGCAGGCACACGTATTGGCCGCTCAGATACGCCTCCCACTCCTGGCGCCCCGCCGCCGGGTCGGCCCAGTGTGCGACGAACCAGGCTTCCAGGTTCTCCGGACCGCCGGCCGCCTCCGCCGGTGCGAAGAGGTCGTGCGGGACCATCTGGGCGCCGTCGGAGCGCAGATAGCCGGGCAGCGGCAGCAGCCCGGCCAGCATCATCAGCCGTACGGCGCCCGGGTCGCGGCCGGAAACCAGGCACAGGTCGTCCAGTACGGCGAACTGCGCGGTCACATAGGCGTCGTCCGCGGGTGACATCGGATGGTCGCCGTTGACCTCGCGGAAACGCGCCGCGATCTCGCGCTCGTACATGGGAGTCGCTCCTTCGTGAGTCGGTCCCGTGCACGCTAGAGCCGGGACGGTTCGGCGC
>NZ_JBSGZJ010000397.1:0-6571 GCF_053610925.1 Streptomyces sp. NPDC054847
CCCGGGGGTGCGGGCCCACGGGCCACAACGCTGTCGTGCGAGGTCGCCGACCGCTGTCAGCGCACCTCGGTGATCTCGGGGCCGCGCTGGAGCTGGCCCATGCCCCCGGAGAACCGGGAGCCTTCCTGCTCCTCCTGCTGAACGCCCTCGGGCACCATCTGCGCGTCTTCCGGCAGCTTGAGGACGATCGGGTCACGAGGCGCCATCGGGCCTTCGCCGCGCACCACGACGGTGTCCCTGAAGATCTGCTCGAGCAGACCGGCCGCCTGCGGCTGCACCGCGCCCTGCCCGGAGATCACTCCGCGCAGGAACCAGCGGGGGCCGTCGACGCCGACGAAGCGCACCAGCTGCACACCGCCGGTGCCGTCCGGGAGCTGTACGGGCACCTGGGCGCGCAGCTCCCAGCCGAGCGGGCCCTCGACCTCGTCGATGATGCCGCCCTGCTGGGTGATACCGGAGGCGATCTCCTCGCGGACCTCGCCCCAGATGCCCTCCTTCTTGGGCGCCGCGAAGGCCTGGAGCTGTACGGCGCTGTCGCGCAGCACGACGGTGGCCGCGACGATGGCGTCACCGGCGACCTCGACCCGCAGTTCCATGCCCTCGACCCCGGGCACGAACAGACCGCCGAGGTCGACCCGGCCCTCGCCGGGCCTGGAGACCTCGGAGACGTCCCAGGGGCCGTCGGGCCGGGGCGCCGGCGGGAGGTTCACCCGGCGGGCGCCGCTGTCCCCGGCTTCCGTGCCGAGCTCGGCAGACTCGTCGGCGACTCGCTCGGCGCCGTCCGCTGCGTCCGCCGCGTCCCCGGCGGAACCACTCTTCTTGCGACGTCCGAACACGTCACTGTCCTTCCCGGTCGGATACGACCGAAGCGTATCGATTCCCACCCGTAGAGCCGTCCACGGCGGCATGACCGCCGGTGGACCCGAAGCCCCCCTCGGCCCGCGCAGAACCGGGAAGCTCCGCCACCTCGTGGAAGCGCACCTTCTCGACCTGCTGGACGACCAGTTGGGCGATCCGGTCGAACCGTTCGAACCGCACGCTCTCGCGTGGATCGAGATTGACCACGATCACCTTGATTTCCCCACGGTACCCGGCATCAATCGTCCCTGGGGCATTCACGAGGGCGACTCCGCAGCGGGCGGCGAGCCCGGACCGGGGGTGAACGAAGGCCGCGTACCCGTCGGGCAGGGCGATCGACACTCCGGTGGGCAGCACGGCACGCTCACCGGGGGCGAGTTCGGCGGCCTCGCACGTCACCAGATCGGCGCCCGCGTCGCCCGGGTGACCGTAGGCAGGAAGCGGCACCTCGGGGCGCACGCGGCGGATGAGCACGTCGACGGGATCACGCATCAGGGGTTCACCTCGAAGGCGCGTGCGCGCCGGACCTGGTCGGGGTCGGCCATTGCGGCCTGGATCTCGGCGGGGCGGCCGTTCTCGATGAAGTGGTCGACCTTGACCTCGATGAACAGGGCGGACGCCCGCACGGCCACCGGCCCGTCGGGACCTCCGATGCGTCCGGTGGCGGTCGAGTAGATCTTGCGGCCGGCGACGGCGGTGACCTCGGCGTCGAGGTGCAGCACGGTGTCGACCGGCACGGGCCGCACGAAGTCGGTCTCGAGCTTGCCGGTGACCGCGATGACCCGCAGCAGCCAGTTCAGCGAGCCGAGCGTCTCGTCGAGCGCGGAGGCGAGCACCCCGCCGTGCGCGAGACCGGGGGCGCCCTGGTGCGCGGCCTTGACGGTGAACTCGGCGGTGACGCGGACGCCATCCTGTGCCCGTGCCTCGAGGTGCAGGCCGTGGGGCTGCTGCCCGCCGCACCCGAAGCAGTGCCCGTAGTGCGCGCCGAGGAGTTCACCCGGGGCGGGCGCGTCGGGGTGCCGCACCGGCGCCGTGGCGTCGGCCGGCGGGGTCAGGGCCGAGGAACCGGCCGGGGGTTCGGGGGTCGCCCCCCGGGAGTTCGCGTTGCTCACAGGCGCAGACCTTACCCGCGCGGCTACCCGCAGGTCGCACCGTGCCAAGCTTGGATTCATGCAGCCTTCCGCCCCGCAGTACGCAGAACGTCTGACCGCGCCCCGAGCCTGGTGGGCCGTCACCGCCCTCGTCGCCCTCTCCGGCGGTCTGATCCTGCTGCCGCTGGGGCCCCTGCCGATGCTGGGCGGGGTGATCGCCGCGGGCGCTCTGGCGTCGGCGCTGGTCAGCTCCTACGGCTCGGCCCGGATCCGGGTGGTGGCCGGCTCCCTCGTCGCCGGGGACGCGCGGATCCCGGTCTCCGCGCTCGGCGAGCCTGAGGTGCTCGACGCGGAGGAGGCGCGGGCCTGGCGGCTCCACAAGGCCGATCCACGGGCCTTCATGCTGCTGCGCAGCTACATCCCGACGGCTGTACGGATCGAGATCACCGATCCGGAGGACCCGACGCCGTACGTCTATCTGTCGACACGGGACCCGCAGGCGCTGGCCGCCGCCCTGACGGCCGTCCGCGCGGCGTAGGGCCCGGTCCGCCGTCGGTCAGGCGCCGCTCGGTCCCAGGGGCAGTTGCGGGTGCTGGATGGGGTGCTGCGGCTGCTCCAGGGGCGGCAGCGCGGGTAGCGCGTCCCACGGGACCTGCCTGTTGCGCAGGTCGGCGCGGATACGGTCGGCGAGCTTCCTGGTGTCCCGGCGGTTCATCACGGCGCCGACGGCGGCGCCGACCATGAACGGCATCAGGTTCGGAAGATTGCGGACCATGCGCTTCATGATCTGCTGGCGCAGTTGGCGCTTGAGCTGTCCGCCCATCGAGACGTTGTACGTCGAGGGCTTGGTGACCTCGATTCCGCGCTCCTGGGACCAGGCGTTCAGATACGCGGTGCTGCGGTCCTTGAGGCCGCCGGGCGGCCGCACCCCGTAAACCTCGTGGAGCTCGGCGATGAGCTTCAGCTCGATGGCGGCGACGCCGACGATCTCCGCCGCGAGCTCGGTCGGCATCGCCGGCGGCACGGGCATCATCGCGGCGGCGCCGATACCGGCGCCCACTGTGGATGTGGCGTTGGCCGCTCCCGCGACCAGCTTGTCGGCAAGCTGCTCGGGGGAGAGGCCGGGAAACTGCCTGCGCAGCTTCTCCAGATCACGCACCGGGATACGCGGCGCGTTGTCGATCAGCACGTCGGCGATGTGCGCGAGCGCCGCCTTGGCGCTCTCCTTGCTCCTCACGAGCCTGGTGCGCGCGCCCTGTCCCCGCCGGACGAGGCCCGCCCTCGCGCTCTCGCCGCCCTTGACGACGCCCTTCGTGACCGCGGCCAGGCGTCGGGCCCTGGTCGGGGACCCTGCCTGGCCGGTGGTTCCGAGCGAGGCCGGCAGGCCTCGCTCCACACCCTCGGTCGCGTCGTACGGCAGCAGCGCGGACAAGTCCTCCGGGGACGCCGCGGCGTCCTGTGAGGGGCCCGTACCGCCCTGGTGCGCCTCCGGCTGTCCATGACGCCGGAAGCGCCGCTTCCCGGACGGTTTCTCGCCTGCCACTGGCGGCCCTGCCTCAGTCGCAGTCGCGGCAGATGGGCTGGCCGTTCTTCTCGCGCGCCAGCTGGCTGCGGTGATGCACGAGGAAGCAGCTCATGCAGGTGAACTCGTCGGCCTGCTTGGGCAGGACCCGGACGGCGAGCTCCTCGTTGGACAGGTCGGCCCCGGGGAGCTCCATGCCCTCCGCGGCCTCGAACTCGTCGACGTCGACGGTCGAGGTGGACTTGTCGTTCCGCCGGGCCTTCAGTTCCTCAAGGCTGTCCGAATCGACGTCGTCGTCGGTCTTGCGTGGGGTGTCGTAGTCCGTTGCCATGTCGCTCTCCCCCTCTGGGTGGTTGCGGTGTCTCAGCGCACGTAACGCGTGAGAGGCCGGACTTGTGCCCGACCTGAGGCGGAGATTTTGCCTCACATCAAGGTCTGTTACTCAATCGACACCCAACCGGACCCCTCGGGAGTGATCGGGTTGGATGGCGATGGGGACCGTACACGGTCCGCAAGCGTGCTTCACGAGCGCCACCCCGTGTACTTCCCGTGATGTCACCCCCCGGAAACCCGGGCTTTTACCGGCTTTCCGCACGATGATCGATCACGCAGCGTAGATGGATCCGATTCGTCCCGTGTGATTGATCGCACATGGATTCGCCGGATGCCGTTTCCGAAAATTCCGCTTAAAGCGAACATCGGCTCAGGAACTCAGACCGGAAGAGTGACACGCATCACCAGCCCGCCCCCCTCGCGCGGCACCGCGGAAATGCGGCCGCCGTGGGCGCGGGCCACCGATCGCGCGATGGAAAGGCCCAGGCCGACCCCCTTGTCGCTGCCCGTGCGCTCCTGACGCAGGCGCCTGAACGGCTCGAAGAGGTTGTCGATCTCGTACGCGGGAACCACCGGTCCGGTGTTGGTCACCAGCAGCACTGCCTGGCCGTGCTCGACCTCCGTGGTCACCTCCACCCAGCCGCCCGGCACGTTGTACCGGACGGCGTTCTGCACGAGGTTCAGCGCGATCCGCTCCAGCAGCACGCCGTTGCCCTGGACGATCGCGGCCCGGCGCTCGCCCCGCACCTCCACGCCCGTCTCCTCCGCCTCCGAGCGGACCTGGTCCATGGCGCGTGAGGCCACCTCCGCCAGGTCCACCGGCTTGCGCTCGACGATCTGGTTGTCGCTGCGGGCGAGCAGCAGCAGGCCCTCGACAAGCTGCTCGCTGCGCTCGTTGGTGGCCAGCAGCGTCTTGCCGAGCTGCTGGAGCTCCACGGGAGCTCCCGGATCGGAGAGGTGCACCTCGAGCAGCGTGCGATTGATCGCGAGGGGCGTGCGCAGTTCGTGCGAGGCGTTCGCCACGAACCGCTGCTGGGCGGTGAAGGCCCGCTCCAGTCGGTCCAGCATCTCGTCGAAGGTGTCGGCGAGCTCCTTGAGCTCGTCGTCGGGTCCGTCCAGCTCGATCCGGCGCGAGAGGTCGGAACCGGCCACCTGGCGCGCGGTGCGGGTGATCCGGCCCAGCGGCGACAGCACCCGGCCGGCCATCGCGTAGCCGAAGGCGAACGCGATGATGCTCAGGCCGAGCAGGGCGAACAGGGAGCGGCGCAGCAGGTCGTCCAGCGCCAGTTCGCGCTGGTGCTGGAGACAGGCGGAGACGGCCTGGTTGAACTGCTCGCCGGAACCCTCCTCCGGGAGCGTGCACCAGTCCGTGGTGGGCTGGACCTTGCCCTCGACGATCTTGAAGGGCAGATCCGCGACGCCGACGTGCAGCGCCTGCGCGGTGAAGAGGTAGATGATCGACAGCAGCAGGATGCCCGCGATCAGGAACATCCCGCCGTACAACAGCGTGAGCCGTATCCGGATGGTGGGGCGCAACCAGGGACGGCCCGGCTCCCTGGGGTCCCAGGTCGGCTTCGGAGGCGCCTCCGGCGGCGCGGGAACGCTGGCCACGCGATCAGATCCGGTAACCGGAACCGGGCACCGTGACGATCACGGGCGGTTCGCCGAGCTTGCGGCGCAAGGTCATCACGGTCACCCGCACCACGTTGGTGAACGGGTCCGTGTTCTCGTCCCAGGCCTTCTCCAGCAGTTGCTCGGCCGAGACGACCGCGCCCTCGCTGCGCATCAGGACCTCGAGGACCGCGAACTCCTTGGGGGCCAGCTGGATCTCCCTGCCGTCCCTGAAGACCTCGCGGCGGTTCGGATCGAGCTTGATGCCGGCACGCTCCAGCACCGGCGGCAGCGGCACCGTCGTACGCCGCCCGAGGGCACGCACACGTGCGGTGAGCTCGGTGAACGCGAACGGCTTGGGCAGATAGTCGTCGGCGCCGAGCTCCAGGCCCTCCACGCGGTCGCTCACGTCCCCGGAGGCCGTCAGCATCAGCACCCGGGTCGGCATGCCCAGCTCGACGATCCTGCGGCAGACGTCGTCCCCGTGGACCAGGGGGAGGTCGCGGTCGAGCACCACCACGTCGTAGTCGTTGACCCCGATGCGCTCGAGGGCGGCGGCGCCGTCGTACACGACGTCGACCGCCATGGCCTCCCGGCGCAGCCCGGTGGCCACCGCATCGGCGAGCAGCTGCTCGTCCTCGACGACGAGTACGCGCACGTCGACTTCCTCTCTCGGGAGCCCCGTCACCGTGACAGGGCAGGTCTGGGCACTGACTGTGCGGCTCCATCCTGCCCGTTACGCGCGTAAACCGGCTGTAAGGCGAACAGGCTCGACAACCGCACCGCGGAATAAGGAGGATTTCCGGGACAGTTGAGGTTTCCACCCGGGAAGGCCTGGGGAGGACGACTGCACATCCCGATCACGCCCTGTGTGTGGCGCACCACGACCTGTTCCAGGGTTGATCAACCCACCGTCGGCACACCCCCGTGCCACCGACCTACGACGAGGGGGCGCATCATGGACGCTTTCACTGCCGGACTGCTGCAGCGCATAAAGGCCGCCGAGGACGACCTGACGGTCGCCCGGGAGACGGGCGACGACTTCCTCGCTGACGTCGAGCAGGCGGAGCTGGAGGACCTCCACCGCCTCGCCGCCGAGCACGGGGTGAAACTCACCGCGGCCTGATCCCGACCGCGCCCCGAGGCCCGGCCCCGC